>JADGRS010000424.1 GCA_017880705.1 Burkholderiales bacterium | reverse complement strand
GACCCCGTCGAGAGCATCGTGCGCAGCTTCGAAAGATCGTGCGTCGTCTTCGGGTCGATCCCGACCTTCGCGGCCGCGTCGATGAATTTCGCCGACGTCCCGAACTGCGTCATGCCTTCGGCCGCCGCATAGTCGAAGAGGATCGCGCCGCGCCCGAGAAACGGCGAGCCGTCGTAGAGGAGCAGCGTCGCCCCCGCCGCGAGCCCCGACACGAGCCAGTTCCACATCATCCAGCCACAGGTCGTGAAGTAGAACTCGCGATCGCCGGGCTTCACGTCGCAGTGCAGCAGGTGCTCCTTCAGGTGCATGAGGAGCACGCCGCCCGCGCCGTGGACGATGCACTTCGGCACGCCCGTCGTGCCGCTCGAATAGAGGATGTACAACGGATGGTTGAACGGCACGCGGTTGAAGGCGACTTCCTTCGCCGCGAATGGCGCGAGGAATCTATCGAGCACCACGGCGCGATCGACGCTCGCGACGTCGGGCTTGTCGGAGATGTAGGGCACCACGACCACCTGCTTCACGCTCGGCAGGCTCTTCATGATCTCGGCGATGCGCGGCAGCGTCTCGATCACCTTGCCGTTGTAGAAATAGCCGTCGCAGCAGAAGAGCACCGTGGGCTCGATCTGCCCGAAGCGGTCGAGCACGCCCTGCACGCCGAAATCCGGCGAGCACGAGGTGAACGTGCCCCCGAGGCTCGCGGTGGCGAGCATCGCGATGACGGTCTCGGGCATGTTGGGCATGAAGGCCGCGACGCGATCGCCTTCCTTGACGCCCGCCTTCTCGAGCGCCTGCTGCGTGCGCGATACGACGTCGTAGAGCTCGCGATGGGAGAGCTTGCGCTTCACCCGGTCCTCGCCCCGGAACACGATCGCGTCGGTGTCGTCGCGCTTGCGCAGCAGGTTCTCGGCGAAGTTAAGGCGTGCGTCGGGGAAGAAGCGCGCCCCCGGCATCTTCTCCTTGTCGGCGAGCACGCGCTTGCCGCGCGTCTCGGCAATGACGCCGCCGAAATCCCACATCGCCACCCAGAAATCCTCGAGATTCGCGATCGACCATGCGTGCAGCGCGTGGTAATCGGCGAGCTTCAATCCGTGGCGCGCGTTCACCTGCTTCATGAACGCGGTCATGTTCGCCGTCGCGATCGTTTCAGGCGACGGGGTCCAGAGGGGGCGGTCTTGCATGAGCATTTCTTCTGATAATTGGTGTCAGGTACGAATTTTAATTGGTGTCAGGTACGAATTTCAGTCGAGCGCGCCCTCGGCGGCCTTGATGTCGTGGCGATGCTCATGCGCGGCGACGATCGCCCCGCGCACGCCCTTCACCATCGTCGCCATCGCCATCGACGGCGTGTGGGGCTTGTCGACCACCTGCTCCTCCGAGAACGGAACGTGGATGAAGCCCGCCCGCGCGCGATGGCCGCTCGCCTCGAGGTAGTGCAGCACGCCGTACATGAGATGGTTGCAGACGAAGGTCCCGGCCGAGTTCGAGACCTCGGTCGGCACGCCGGCGGCGCGCATCGCGATCGCCATCGCTTTCACGGGAAGGGACGCGAAATATGCGGGCGGCCCGTTCGCGGCGATGAATTCGTCGATGGGCTGCGCGCCCGCATTGTCGGGAATGCGCGCGTCATCCACGTTGATCGCGACACGCTCGACGCCGAGGCGCTGGCGGCCTCCCGCCTGGCCGAGGCACAGGACGAACGTCGGATGCACACGCTCGATCGCCGCGGCGACCACTTCGATCGCGCGCCGGAATTCGCAGGGGACGCGGCATGTCTCGACGCGCATGCCCGCGATCTCGCTTCCCAGCTGCCGGCAGATTTCCCACGAAGGATTGGTCTTCTCGCCGTCGAACGGCTCGAAGCCGGTGACGAGCACGACCTCGTGGGGAGTGGCCCTGTCGCGCGGGAGCATCGCGGCCTTCACCTCGGGCTTCAGGATCAGCTCCGGAGGCACATGCGCATCGCCGCGCGCGCGGCGGCGGCTGCGCGCGACGGGGGCCGCCACGACGGGCCCCGCGGGCGTGGGCGAGCGATGCGAGCTGTGCTGTTGAGCCGGGTGCGGCTTGCGGGCCTCTCGAATCCGAAGACCCTTCGGGCCCTTCGCTTTGCGCCGCAGCATCGGAGGCATCCTCGCGTCGCCGCGGCGCCTAACGCGCCGTCCAGCCGCCGTCGATCGAGATCGACGTGCCGTTGATCTGCGTGGCGTTCGGCCCCGCGAGATACAACGCGAGCGCCGCGATGTCCTCGATCTTCACGAATTCCTTCGTCGGCTGCGGCGCGAGGATCACGTCGCGCGCCGCCTTCTCCGGCGTGATGCCGAGCTCGCGCGCGCGGTCCTCGATCTGGATCTGCACGAGCGGCGTGTGCACGAAGCCGGGGCAGATCGCGTTCGACGTGATGCCGAGCTCGGCCACTTCCAGCGCGACCGTCTTGGTGAACCCGACGATGCCGTGCTTGGCCGAGACGTAGGCGCTCTTGTTGGGCGAGGCGACCAGGCCGTGGGCCGACGCGATGTTGATGACGCGCCCCCACTTCTTCGCCTTCATCGCCGGGAGTGCCAGCCGCGTCGTGTGGAATGCCGAGGTGAGGTTGATCGCGATGATGGCGTCCCACTTCTCCACCGGGAATTCGTCAACGGGGGCCACGTGCTGGATGCCCGCGTTGTTCACCAGGATGTCCACGCCGCCCAGCGATTGCGCCGCGCGCGCCATCATCTGCGCGATCTCGGCGGGCTTCGACATGTCGGCCGGGTGGTAGTCCACCTTGACCTTGCAGTCCTTCTCCAGGCGGCCTCTCAGCGCCTCGATGGCCGCCTTGTCGCCGAAGCCGTTCAGCATCACGTTCGCGCCCTCGCGCGCGAAGAGCTCGGCGATCCCCTGACCGATGCCGCTCGTGGAACCCGTGATCACCGCGCCTTTGCCCCTGAGCGAATCGGCCATTCTTCTTCCCTTCCTATTTCTGTCCGGCCTTCTGGGCAGTCGTTTCCAGCGCCCCGGACGCGGGGCGCAGCATTTCGATGTGCGGGATTCCGTCCTCGATGTACGGCTCCGAGGCCGTGGCGAACCCGAAGTC
>JADGRS010000423.1 GCA_017880705.1 Burkholderiales bacterium | reverse complement strand
CCAAGGTCGTAGCGAATGATCGGCTGCAAGTGGTTTGCGAGATTGGTGACGAGGACCGAGTGCGAGAGCTCGCCCGGCACGACCGCGTTGCCGAGCGCGTCGACGGGTTCGAGGATCACCCACTCGGAATTCAGGTGCATCCAGCCCTCGCGGCAGCCGAAGGCGATGCTCAGGCATTCGGAGGCGCCGTACTCGTTCATTACCTGGCAGCCGAACGACCTCTCGATGGCGGCATGCGCTGCCTCTCCCAGGTGCTCGCCGCCCGACCAGACGAGGGCGGGCGCGATGGCGAGCCTTCCCGCGTCGCGCTCTTCGGCGAGGAGCTCGAGGACCGAGGGATAGCTCGCGAGGAAGGCGGGCTGGTATTCGTTCAGCTGCGCGACGAGACGCGCGGTGGGCTCGAGCACCGAGAAGCTGCGCCGGTCCGCAGCGGGGTTGGAGCGGGCGAGGCGTTCCCACGACGTGATGCTCGCGAAGTGATCTCCGGTCGCGGCGACCAGCGCCGCGCGCCCGCTGCCCGCCCACAGGCGCGGGGCGCTGGCCGGCTCGAGGGCGACCTGGTCGAACTGCGCCGCGATGAGCGCGTCGTAGATCGCCATTGCCCGCGCGTCCTGGAGGAAGACGCCCGGCGTGCCGCTGGTGCCGGAGCTTTTCCAGACGTGATAGCCGAGGAACGTGTCGCCGACGCGCGTGCGGTCGGAAAGGAAGCGCTCGACGCCGGAGCGGCGGACGCGGCGATCGGTGCACCAGTCGTCGAAATTCGCCATGAGCTCGGCCTTCGACACGGTCGGCAGCTCGCCCAGGGCGGGCTCCGCGCCGGGAAGGTGAGCGTAGTGGCGGCGGTAGAAGGGCGAAGCGTCGCGCGCGTGGCGGACGAGCGCCCCCAGCCGCTGCGAGGCGGCGCCCTCGGCGGGGGCGAGGCCTCCATGGCGCGACCACCACAGCTCGGCGACGTTGGCGCAGCGATTCCAGAAGCCGAGCGCGGCTTCGAGCGGATCGATGGGTTTTTCGCGCGCGCCAGGCGCGCGCGCCGGCGTCTTCATCCCCACAGCCTATTTCCCCGGCGGACGGCGCGGTTGATGGGGGTCAAAGGGTGCGCCCGGCCCCGCGCGAAAATGAGGGCATGGAACCCATCGAACGCGACTCCTATTCCTCGACGGCGATCGCCGACATCATCGACCGCGCGGCTCACGCGACGCTCTCGCGATTCACGGCGGGCCTGTCGCCCATGGCGATCGCCGGCGCCTACCTCGATTGGGCCGCGCACCTCGCGGCCGCGCCGGGCAAGCAAGTGCAGCTGGTGCAGAAGGCCGCGCGCAAGGCGACGCGCCTGGGCAACTATGCGCTGCGTGCCGCTTCGGGAGCGCCGGTCGAAAGGTGCATCGAGCCGCTGCCGCAGGACCGGCGCTTCGCGGCCGAGCCGTGGCAGGCATGGCCCTATAACCTGATTCATCAGTCGTTCCTCATGAACCAGCAGTGGTGGCATAACGCGGTGACGGGCGTGCGCGGCGTGAGCGCCAAGCACGTGGACATCGTGGACTTCACCACGCGCCAGGTGCTCGACATATTCTCTCCGTCGAACTTCGCGCTCACCAACCCCATCGTCACCGAGCGGGCGCGCAGCGCCGGGGGCATGAATTTCGTGCAGGGCGCCTTCAACTTCCTCGAGGACCTCGAGCGCGTCGGCAGCGGGCGCAAGCCGCCCGAGTGCGAGAATTTCCGCCCCGGCCGCGAGGTCGCCGTGACGCCCGGCAAGGTCGTGATGCGCAACCGCCTCGTGGAGCTCATCCAGTACGAGCCCGCGACCCCGAAGGTGCGCGCCGAGCCGATCCTGATCGTTCCCGCGTGGATCATGAAGTACTACATCCTCGACCTGAGCCCCGCCGATTCGCTGGTGCGCCACCTGGTCTCGAAGGGGCACACGGTCTTCATGGTCTCGTGGAAGAATCCCGGCCCCGAGGATCGCGACCTCTCGATGGACGACTACCGCACGCTGGGCGTGATGGCCGCCCTCGACGCGATCGGCGCGATCGTCCCGGGCTCGCGCATCCATGCGACGGGCTATTGCATCGGCGGAACGCTTCTCGCGATCGCGGCCGCGGCCATGGCCCGCGACGCAGACCGGCGCCTCGCCTCCGTTTCGCTCCTCGCCGCCCAGACCGACTTCACCGAGGCCGGCGAGCTCATGCTCTTCGTGAACGAGAGCCAGCTCTCATTCCTCGAGGACACGATGTGGGAGCAGGGCTTCCTCGACACGCGCCAAATGGCCGGCGCCTTCCAGCTGCTGCGATCCAACGACCTCGTGTGGTCGCGCATGGTGCACGAATACCTGATGGGCGAGCGCGCGCCGATGTCCGATCTCATGGCGTGGAACGCGGACGGAACGCGCATGCCCTACCGCATGCACAGCGAATACCTGCGCCACCTCTTCCTCGAGAACGACCTCGCCGAGGGCCGCTACGGGGTGGCGGGCAAACCCGTCGCGCTCAGCGACATCCGGGCGCCGCTCTTCGTCGTCGGCACCGAGCACGACCACGTGTCGCCGTGGCGCTCGGTGTACAAGATCCACGCCCTCACGGATACGGAAGTCACGTTCGTGCTCGCGAGCGGCGGCCACAACGTCGGCATCGTGGCCGAGCCCGGCAACGAGAAGGCCCAATACCGCGTGCTGAAGCGCGCCGCGCAAGAACGCCATCTCGATCCCGACGCATGGATGGCCGAAGCCCGCGAGGGCAAGGGCTCATGGTGGAACGAATGGACGCGCTGGCTTGCCCAGCATTCGGGCAAGCCGCGCCGGCCTCCGCCGATGGGCGCGCCCACCAAGGGATACGCGCCCGTCTGCGCGGCGCCCGGCACTTATGTTCTTGGGGACTGACCGGGTCAGCGACGGTTCAGCAGGAGGCCGACCACGATGCCCAGGACGGCGCCGATGGCCCCGGCGATGCCGATGGATTGCCAGGGATGCACGTGCACATACTCGTCCGTGGCCCTTGCGGCAACGCGGGCTTTCTCGGCCGCCGCCTGCTCCAGGCGTTGCAGCCGCTCCTTCGCGACCTTCAGGTTCTGCTCCACGCCCGC
>JADGRS010000422.1 GCA_017880705.1 Burkholderiales bacterium | reverse complement strand
GGCGGCGAGCTCCTCACCATCGAGGCGGTGAAGCTGCCCGGCAAGGGAAATACCGTCACCACGGGCAAGCTGGGCGAAGTGATGCAGGAATCGATCAAGGCCGCGATCTCGGTCGTGCGCGCGCGCGCCAAGCGCCTCGGCATCGCCGAGGACTTCTGGCAGACGCTCGACCTGCACGTCCACTTGCCCGAAGGCGCGACTCCGAAGGACGGCCCGAGCGCCGGCATCTCGATCGCGACCGCGATCACGTCGGTCCTCACGGGAATCCCGGTGCGGTGCGACGTCGCGATGACGGGCGAGATCACGCTGCGCGGCGAAGTGCTGCCGATCGGCGGCCTGAAGGAAAAGCTCCTCGCGGCGCATCGCGGCGGCATCAAGGTCGTGCTGATCCCGAAGGAAAACGTGAAGGACCTCCAGGAGATCCCGGAAGAGGTGAAGAACGCGATCGAGATCGTCCCGGTGCAGTGGTTCGACGAAGTGCTGGAGCGCGCGCTCGAGCGCAAGCCCGAGCCCCTCGTGGACGCTCCGGCGACGCCTCTGCCCCTGGCCCCCGAAGCGAGGCCGGTCGTCACCAAGCACTGATTCGTCGTTCCCGCCCCGGCGGGAACGACGCTTTGCCCTCGGCGCCCCCGGCTCCGCACTGGAAAATCAGGCGCATTTCGGCTAAAATCGTCGTCTTTTCGGGGTGCTTAGCTCAGCTGGTAGAGCGTCGCCCTTACAAGGCGAATGTCGGGGGTTCGATCCCCTCAGCACCCACCACCGGCAAACGAGAATTCAAATTCCTGGAGGGGTAGTTCAGTTGGTTAGAATACCGGCCTGTCACGCCGGGGGTCGCGGGTTCGAGTCCCGTCCACTCCGCCAGAATTCATGGATCCTGTAAGCGGGATCCCCACTGGGCGAACCCGAGGGGTTCGCCCTTTTTGTTGAAGGCCCGCCATGCTTGAAAACTTTCGCGAGTTCGGCAACAAGAGGATCGTAAGGCTCTTCTTCGCGATCTTCCTCATCATCCCGTTCGGGATGTTCGGCATCGACTATTACTTCAAGGGTCCCGTCGGAGGCGACGCGATCGCGTCGGTCGGCTCGCGCGCGATCGGGCAGGTCGAGTTCGACGAAGCGATCCGCCAGCAGGCCGAGCTCTATCGCCAGCAATTTCGCGGGCAGTTCGATCCCGCCATCATGGACAACCCCGAGATCCGCCGCTCGGTGCTCGATCGCCTGGTGAACGAGAAGCTGCTCGCTGTCGGCGCGGAGCGATCGGGCATTCGCCTGAGCGACAAGCAGCTCGCCGAGCGCATCTCGAAGGAGCCGGTGTTCCAGGTCGACGGGCGCTTCAGCAAGGATCGCTACGAAATGGTCGCGAAGACCCAGGGGATGTCGCCCGCGGGTCTCGACGAGCGCCTTCGCCAGGACTACAGCCAGCAGCAGTTCCGCAGCTCCATCTCGGACACCGCCTTCGTTCCGAAGTCGACGCTCGACAGCTTCATCAGGCTTTCCGAGCAGACGCGCGAGGTGAGCCAGGTGAACCTCGCGCCCGACGCGTATCTCGCGAAGGTGAAGGTCACGCCGGAGCAGGTGAAGGCGTACTACGAATCCCACGCGCCGGACTTCACCAACCCGGAGAAGGCGCGCGTCGAGTACGTCGAGATGTCGCTCGACGCGATCGCCGCGCGCACGCCCGTGAAGCCCGAGGACGTGAAGACCGTCTACGACGAGCAGCTGAAGGACGGAAAGCTCGGCCAGAAGGAAGAGCGCCGCGCGAGCCACATCCTCATCAACGCGCCCGCGGACGCGAAGGAAGCCGACAGGAAGGCCGCCGAGGCGAAGGCGAGGCAGATCGCCGATCGCGTGCGCAAGAACCCCGCGAGCTTCGCCGACGAGGCGAAGAAGGAATCCCAGGATCCCGGCTCCGCGGCGCAGGGAGGAGATCTCGGATTCTTCGCCCGTGGAGCGATGGTGAAGCCCTTCGAGGACGCGGCGTTCGCCGCGAAGAAGAACGACATCATCGGCCCGGTGAAATCCGACTTCGGATACCACGTGATCCGCGTGACCGACATCAAGCCCGAGAAGTCGAAGTCGCTCGCCGAGGCGGGGCCGGAGATCGAGGCGAGCCTGAAGAAGCAGGCGGCGGCGCGCAGCTTCGCGGAATCGGCCGAGCAGTTCAACAACATGGTCTACGAGCAGTCGACGAGCTTGAAGCCCGCGGCCGACCAGCTGAGTCTCGCGATCCAGCAATCGCCGTGGATCTCGAAGGGCGCGTCGCCCGTGCCGCTGCTCAAGAGCCCCAAGATCCAGGCCGAGATCTTCTCGGACAACGCCATCAAGGCGAAGCGCAACACGGCCGCGGTCGAGGTCGCGCCCAACGTGCTCGTCGCGGCGCGCGTGATCGAGTACCAGCCCTCCGAGCTGCGCCCGCTCGACTCGGTGAAGGCCGACATCGAGCGCCGCCTCCAGAGGGAGGAAGCGCTCAAGCTCGCCAAGGCCGACGGCGAAGCGAAGCTGAAGGACCTGCAGGCGGGCAAGGATGCAGGAATATTGAAGTGGCCGGCCGCGCTCGCCGTCAATCGCCAGAAGCCGGGGGGATTGATGCCGCAGGTGATCGACAAGGTGTTTCGCGCCGACGCGAAGAAGCTTCCGGCCTATGCCGGCGTCGAGACTCCCGCGGGATATTCGCTGGTGCAGGTTTCGAAGGTGATCGACCTCGAGAAGGTCGCCGACGCGCAGCGCGATGCGTTGGCCTCGCGCCTGCGCGACGCCATCGCCGCCGAGGAGCTCGATTCCGCGCTGGGCAGCCTTCGCGATCGCGTCGGCGTGAACGTGCGCAAGGATGCGCTGGAAAAGAAGGCTTCCGCCAACTGATCGCCAGGCCGGGACGGACCCCTTATTCCTCCATCCCCGGTGTCACGTGGCTGAATCCCGCGTCCACGTAGATCACCTCGCCCGTGATGCCGCTCGCGAGGTCCGAGAGCAGGAAGGCCGCGGTATTGCCGACTTCCTCGGCGCTCACGCCGCGGCGCAGCGGCGAGTTCTTCGCGACGAAGTTGAGGATCTTGGAGAAATCGCCGATGCCCGCCGCGGCGA
>JADGRS010000421.1 GCA_017880705.1 Burkholderiales bacterium | reverse complement strand
CCGTGTCTCCCTCGGTCTTCAGGATCCACGTGCCGATCGCGAGCTCGTTGGTGCGCATCGCGAGGATCGCGTCGTCGAGCTCGCGCGCCATCGCGAGCGGCCACCAGCGCGCCCCTGCCGCCTCGATGCCGGCGATGTCCGCGGGCGGGTCGGCTGCGGGAGCCCTGACGGTCCACGTCTCGTTTCGCGTGGGCCGGTCGATTGCGACGCTCACGTGCTCGTAGTCGATGCGATCGGGCGTCTCGCGCCGTTCCATGCGTGGGAGTGCGACCGGCTTCGCATCGCGCGGGCGCTTGCTTTGTGCGGCGAGCCCCTCGGCGCGCTCCTTCACGGCCTGCGGGAATTGCGCGGGCTTCACGATCGCGTCCACCAGCTTCCAGTCGAGCGCGCGCTGCCCGCGCACGCCCTCGGCCGTGGTGCAGAAGAGGTCGGCGAGGTCGTGGCGCACGAGACGCTTGTCGGTGAGCCGCGTGAGCCCGCCCGTGCCCGGCAATACGCCGAGCAGCGGCACTTCGGGAAGCGACACCGCCGAGGAGCGATCGTCGACCAGCACGATCTCGTCGCAGGCGAGCGCGAGCTCGTAGCCGCCGCCCGCGCACGTGCCGTTCAACGCGGCGACGAACTTGATCCCCGAGTGGCGCGACGAATCCTCGATGCCGTTCCTCGTCTCGTTGGTGAACTTGCAGAAATTCACCTTCCACGCGTGGGCCGACGCGCCGAGCATGAAGATGTTGGCCCCCGAGCAGAAGACGCGGTCCTTCGCGCTGGTGACGATCACGGCGCGCGTCCCGGGATGCTCGAAGCGGATGCGGTTCAGCGCGTCGGCGAGCTCGATGTCGACGCCGAGGTCGTAGGAGTTGAGCTTCAGCTTGTACCCCGGGCGCAGGCCCGCGTCTTCGGCCACGTCCATCGAGAGCGTGGCGACGGGGCCGTCGAACGCGAGCTTCCAGTGGCGATACCGCGAAGGCTCGGTTCGGTAGTCGACGCGTTCGGGATTCATGTCCATGGCTTTACAATACTGCAATCAACGCCTTCCCGGAGTCTCGAATGAGCGCGCCGCAGCCGCCCGGCGAACGGTTCAATTTTGCGCAGCACCTCTTCGAGCTGAATCGCGGGCGCGCGGGATCGGTCGCGTACATCGACGACAACGAGTCGATGACTTACGGTGAGCTCGACGAGCGAGCGCGGCGCATGGCCGCCACGCTTCTCGCGATGGGGCTGCGTCGCGAGGAGCGAGTGCTGCTCCTCATGCACGACAACAACGATTGGCCGGTCTCGTTCCTCGGCGCGTTGTACGCGGGCGTCGTGCCCGTCGCCGTGAACACGCTCCTGTCGGCCGACGACTACGCGTTCATCCTCGGCCATTCGCGATCGCGGGGCGCGCTCGTCTCGCAGGCGTTGCTGCCGATGCTGCAGAAGGCGATGGTTCAGCCCCACGAGATCGGCTTCATGCTCGTATCCCGTGCCGAGGGCGCGTCGCCGCCGGGCGCGGCCCCGTTGCGCGACGAGATCGCGAAACATGCGCCGCTCGAGCGCGTGGCCGCGACCCACCCCGAGGACATCGCATTCTGGCTCTACTCCTCGGGCTCCACCGGCAAGCCCAAGGGCACGTTGCACACGCACGCCAATCCGTACTGGACCGCCGAGCTCTACGGCAAGGCGGTGCTCGGCCTCACCGAACGCGACCTGTGCTTCTCCGCGGCGAAGCTCTTCTTCGCCTACGGCCTGGGTAACGCGCTGACCTTTCCGCTCTCGGTCGGGGCGCGCGTCCTGCTCATGGCCGAGCGCCCCACGCCCGACGCGGTCTTCAAGCGCTGGACAAAGTCCCGGCCCACGGTCTTCTTCGGGGCGCCGACGGGCTACGCGGGAATGCTCGCCTCGCCGAATCTTCCCGCGAGGAACGAAGTCGCATTGCGCCTGTGCTCGTCCGCGGGAGAGGCGTTGCCGAGGGACATCGGCGAGCGTTTCACCGCGCGCTACGGCTGCGAGATCATCGACGGCATCGGCTCGACCGAAATGCTTCATATCTTCATCTCCAACCGTCCCGGCGACGTCGCATACGGCACGACGGGCAAGCCCGTGCCGGGATACCGCGTCGAGCTTCGCGGCGAGGACGGCAAGCCCGTCGCCGACGGCGAGATCGGCGACCTCTTCATACAGGGCCCGAGCTGCGCGCTCATGTACTGGGCGAACCGCGCCAAGTCCGCCGAGACCTTCCAGGGCGCGTGGACCAAGAGCGGCGACAAGTACCTGCGCGATGCGGCCGGCAACTACGTGTATGCGGGACGCAGCGACGACATGCTCAAGGTGAGCGGCCAGTACGTCTCGCCCTTCGAGGTCGAGGCGACGCTCGTGAAGCATCCCGCGGTGCTCGAGGCCGCCGTGATCGGGGCGCCCGACGAGAACGGGCTCACGCGCTCGAAGGCCTTCGTGGTGCTGAAGGACGCACGCGCGGGTTCTCCCGAGCTCGAGGCGGAGCTGAAGGCGTTCGTGAAGGGCGAGCTCGCGCCGCACAAGTATCCGCGCTCGATCCAGTTCATCTCCGAGCTGCCCAAGACCGCCACGGGAAAGATTCAGCGCTTCAGGCTGCGCGAGATGGAAGCCGCGCGTGCACGCTAGCCCCTCGGGCCGCATCGACGCCGGTCCGCAGTTCGCGGAAATCGAATGGGACTCGCGCCCCGTTCGCATCGAGTACCAATGGGTCGGCCCCGGCTCGGGTCCGGTCCTCGTGTTCCTCCACGAGGGCCTGGGATCGCGATCGATGTGGCGGGACTTTCCCGCGCGCCTTTCGGAAGCGCTGGGCGTGCGCGGCCTCGTCTATTCGCGTCCGGGCTACGGGCGTTCGACGATGCGCCGCGGCGACGAGCATTGGGCCCCGGACTTCATGCATCGCCAGGCGCGCGAGGTGCTTCCCGTGCTGCTGAAGCAACTCGACATCGGCGAGCCGGTTCACCTGTACGGCCACAGCGACGGCGGTTCCATCGCGTTGCTCTACGCGGCGATGTTTCCGGGGCGCGTGGCGTCGGTGATCGCCGCGGCGCCCCACGTGTTCGTCGAGGATGTCTCGATCGAAAGCATC
>JADGRS010000420.1 GCA_017880705.1 Burkholderiales bacterium | reverse complement strand
GCGAGGATGTATGCCGAATGCTTGTGATACGCGCCCTGGGCGATGGAGATGCCGATCTCGTGCAGGCGCACCGCCCAATCGAGGAACATCGATACGCTTTCCATCCCGTCATCGGGGGCCTTCAGGCCGCGCAGGAGCTGCTGCGCGAGGTTGCCCACGCGCTGCGCCTGCGTCTGGTCGACGTGATAGCGGCGCACGAACTGGTCGATGGTGACCTCGCGGATGTCGCGGTGGTGCACGCGCCCGAGGAGGTCCCACAGCACGCCGTCGCGCAGCGCCCCTTCGGCGACGGTCATGCGCGTGAGCGAAAGCTCCGCGAAGACGCCTGACATGATGGCGGTCCCGCCCGCCACCACCGGCACGCGGTCCTCGCGAAGGCCGGCCAGCGTCAGCTTGCGCGGGTCGCCCGCGGCGAGCAGCTCTTCGCGAAGCCAGGCGAGCCCCTCGGCGGTGATGCCGCGCTCGGCCTGCCCGCTCTTCGCGAGGATCTCGGCGATGGAGCGCGCCGTGCCGGAGGAGCCCACCGCTTCCTTCCAGCCCTCCTTCTCGTAGCGCGCGGCGATCGTCTGCACCTGCGCGCGCGCCGCGAGCTCGGCCTGCTTCATCGCCTTCTTCTCGATGCGCCCCTCGGGAAAGTAGCGCGTCGTGAAGCTCACGCATCCCATGTAGAGACTTTCCATCGCCTTAGGCCTCATCTTGTTGCCGATGATGATCTCCGTCGAGCCCCCGCCGATGTCGACCACCAGCCGGTTGTGGCTCGCCAGCGGCAGCGAGTGCGCGACGCCCAGGTAGATGAGGCGCGCCTCCTCGCGTCCGGAGACGATCTCGATGGGAAATCCCAGGAGGGTTTCGGCGCGCCGCAGGAAGGGCCCCGCGTTCTTGGCGACGCGCAGCGCGTTGGTGCCGCCCACGCGCACCGTCTGGCGCGGCATTCCCGCGAGGCGCTCCGAGAAGCGCTTGAGCGCCGCGAGGGCGCGCTCCTGCGCCTGCGCATCGAGGTTCTTGTCGGCCGTGAGCCCGCCGCCCAGCCGCACCGTTTCCTTGAGGGAATCGAGCGGATAGATCTGGTCGTCGACCACGCGCCCGATCGCGAGGTGGAAGCTGTTGGAGCCGAGGTCGACCGCGCCGAGGGTGGTATATTCCATTGAGGTGAACCGAGTGCCTCGCGCATTACCGGAGTCGCAGTATCGCACAACTTTACGCGCGATTTCGCCCCTCTTCGCCTGTCACGAGAACGTCACGAAGCGCCGCCACCATCATGGCCAAGAAGACCAAATCCGAGGCCGCCAGCATCTCCCGGCTGAACCCCGAGCACTTCCTCAACCGTGAGCTGCAGGCGCTCATGTTCAATCGGCGCGTCCTCGCCCAGGCCGAGGACCCCGCGGTACCGCTCCTCGAGCGCCTGAAGTTCCTGTGCATCGTGTCGTCGAACCTCGACGAGTTCTTCGAGATTCGCCTGTCGGGGGTCAAGGAGCAGATCAAGCTCGGCGCGGGTGCGGCCGGCCCCGACGGCCTCACGCCGTTGGAGGTCTTCAAGCGCGTGGCGCAGGCCGCCCACGAGATCGTCGACCGGCAATACAAACTGCTGAACGAGGGAATCCTGCCGGCGCTCGCGAAGGAGAAGATCCGCTTCCTGCGCCGCTCGGTGTGGACGCCGGCGCAGCAGGAATGGGTGCGCGATTATTTCTTCCGCGAGATGATGCCGGTCCTCACCCCCATCGGGCTCGATCCGGCGCATCCGTTTCCGCGCGTCTTCAACAAGAGCCTGAATTTCGCCGTCGAGCTCGAGGGCCGCGACGCCTTCGGCCGCGATTCGCGCGCGGCGATCGTGCAGGCGCCGCGCGTGCTGCCGCGCGTGATCCACCTGCCGAAGGAAGCGTCGGCCGCACCCAACGACTTCATCTTCCTCACCTCGATCCTGCACGCGCACGTGGGCGAGCTCTTCGCCGGCATGAACGTGCTCAGCTGCTGCCAGTTCCGCGTGACGCGCAACTCCGATCTCTTCGTCGAGGAGGAGGAGGTGAAGGACCTGAGGAAGGCGCTGCAGGGCGAATTGCCGCAGCGCCACTTCGGCGACGCGGTGCGCCTGGAAGCCGCCGACAACATGACCGAGGGGATGACGGGCTTCCTCCTGTCGCAGTTCGGCCTCGAGGCCGATGACCTGTACGCGGTGGCGGGGCCGGTCAACCTCGTGCGCCTCATGAGCATCCCCGAGCAGGTGAATCGTCCCGACCTCGAATATCCGCCGTTCGCCCCGGGGGTTCACAAGGCGCTGGCGAAGGGGCGCGATCTCTTCCACGTGATCCGCAAGAGCGACGTCCTGCTGCACCGGCCGTTCCAGTCGTTCGCGCCGGTGATCGAGTTCATCCGCCAGGCGGCGAGGGATCCGCAGGTCGTCGCGATGAAGCAGACCGTATATCGCACCGGCACCGACTCCGTCATCATGCAGACCCTCATCGAGGCCGCCCGCGCCGGGAAGGAAGTGACGGTGGTGGTGGAGCTCATGGCGCGCTTCGACGAGGAGGCCAACATCAACTGGGCGGCGCGCCTCGAGGAGGTCGGCGCCCACGTGGTATACGGCGTCGTCGGCCACAAGACCCACGCGAAGATGGCCCTCGTGGTCCGGCGCGAGGAAGGCAAGCTCGTGCGCTATGTGCACCTCGGCACCGGCAACTACCATCCGCGCACCGCGCGCCTCTATACCGATTTCGACCTGCTCACGTGCAACGAGCAGATCTGCGCCGACGTGAGCGAGGTGTTCCAGCAGCTCACGGGCCTCGGCAAGGCGACCAAGCTGCGCCACGTTTGGGAGGCGCCTTTCACCTTGCACCAGAAGGTCCTGGAGGCGATCGAGAACGAGACGCGCATCGCGAGGACCGGCAAGCCCGCGCGCATCGCCGCGAAGATGAACGCGCTCCTCGAGCCCGAGGTGATCGAGGCCCTCTATCGCGCCTCGCAGGCGGGGGTCAAGGTGGACCTCGTGATCCGCGGGGTGTGCGCGCTGCGCCCGGGAGTGCCGGGCATCTCGGAGAACATCCGCGTGCGCTCGATCATCGGGCGCTTCCTCGAGCACACGCGCG
>JADGRS010000419.1 GCA_017880705.1 Burkholderiales bacterium | reverse complement strand
TAGTGAGTCACCGCCGGCCGGGTCAAACTTTTCCCCGCCCTCACTCGTGGGTGATCGCACCCCCGGGTGCGCGCGGTGGATACCCCTTGAATCCCACGCCCGGACTTGCGGCTGTTGAACTCCGCTACTTCGAGCGGACCGTCGCGCGCGTGGCGGGCTTGCGCTTCTGGGGGACCTTCTTGCGGTTCTTCAGCCACGCTGCGAACTCTTCGGCGGGAAGCGGCGGGCACAGCAGGTAACCCTGGCACGCGTCGCAGCCCTCGCGCGCGAGGAAGTTCAGTTGGGCGCGCTTCTCGACGCCCTCGGCGACCACGTCGAGGCCGAGCCCGCGCGCGAGGCCGATCACCGCGGAGACGATCGCCGCGCCGCTGCCGTTGTCGCGCTTGCGCGTGCTGGCGCCGTCGATGTCGGCGACGAACGCCTTGTCGATCTTCAGCACGTCCACGGGCAGGTGGCGCAGGTGCGAAAGGCTCGAGAACCCGGTGCCGAAGTCGTCGATCGCGATGCGCACGCCCAGCGCGCGAAGTTTCGCGAGCACCACGCTCGCGCCCTCGACGTCGCGCACCATGCTGGTCTCGGTGATCTCGAATTGCAGCCAGCCCGGCTCGCAGCCGGTCTTCGCCAGCACGCGTTTCAGGTCGGCGAGCATCGCGCCGTCGCGAAGCTGGCTCGCAGAAAGGTTCACGCACACCGTGATGTCGCCGAGGCCCGCGTCGCGCCACGCGCGCGCCTGGCGGCACGCGCCTTCCATCACCCAGTGGCCGATCGCATGCCCGAGCCCCGACTCCTCGGCGAGCGGGATGAACCCGTGCGGAAGCATCAGGCCGCGCTCGGGGTCGTGCCAGCGCAGCAGCGCCTCGGCGCGCCGCACGGCGCCGGAATCGATCTCCACGATCGGCTGGAAATGCAGCGAGAGCTCGCCGTGCTTCAGCGCCCGGCGCAGGGCGGTCTCGACCTGGACGCGTTGCGTGCGGCGCGCCGCGAGCTCCGCGGAGAAGAGTCGGAACCCGTTGCGCCCGAGCTCCTTCGCGTGGTACATCGCCGCGTCGGCGTTCTTCAGGAGCGTCTCGGCGTCGGCGCCGTCGTCGGGATGGATCGCGACCCCGAGGCTGCCGCTCACGTGAAGCTCGTGGCCCTCGACGGAGAAGGGCCGCGGCACCTCGTCGAGGATGAGACGCGCCACGCGCTCGGGGGCGCCCTCGTCGGGAAGGTCCTCGAGCACCACGACGAACTCGTCGCCGGAGATGCGCGCGAGCACGTCGCTTTGCCGCAGCGCCGCGCGGATGCGCCGCGCGATCTCCTTCAGCAGCCCGTCGCCCACGCGGTGGCCGAGGGAGTCGTTCACGTCCTTGAAGTGATCGATGTCGAGGAACATCACGCCCACGCGGCGGCGCGCGCGGCGCGCGCGCGAGAGCGCGGCGCCGAGGCGATCGTTGAGGAGCACGCTGTTGGGAAGCCCGGTGAGCCCGTCGTGCGTCGCCATGTACTGCAGCCGCTCCTCCGCCTGGATGCGCGACGAGACGTCCTGCGCGAGCGAAAGGATCGAGATCGCGCGCCCGCTCTCGTCGCGCAGCGCCGAGTTGTGCCACTCGACCCAGATCACCGAGCCGTCCTTGCGGTAGTTGCGGTGCCTGAGCGTCGCGTGGCGCTCGCGCCCCTCCATGAGGGCGCGGATCATCTCGCTCACCGCGTGCGCGTCCTCCTCGTAGACGTGGCGCCAGCCGTGCAGCGAGCGCCCGAGGATCTCTGCG
This sequence comes from Burkholderiales bacterium, assembly GCA_017880705.1. Lineage (GTDB taxonomy): Bacteria > Pseudomonadota > Gammaproteobacteria > Burkholderiales > Usitatibacteraceae > Usitatibacter. The sequence goes on along the minus strand of JADGRS010000419.1, from coordinate 1,333 downwards.
GCGTTCCACCCGAAGATCGTCTCAGCCTGGCCCGACCAGCGCACCACTCGCAGCTCCGTGTCCCACTCGATCACGGCGAGCGGCGTGTTGTCGAAGTGCGCGGAGAGGATCGTGTTGGTGCGGCGCAGCTCCTGCTCGACCATCTTCTGCTCGTGGATGTCGCTGGTGGTCGCGTAGTAGCCCAGGTATTCGCCGTTGGAGATGCGCGGCGTGAGGCGCACCGTCATCCAGCGCTGGCGGCCGTCGGCGAACCTCACGAGCCGCTCCACGGCGAGCGCCTCGCCCGAACGCACTCGCGCGAGGTGCGGCAACATCAGCGACCAGCGGTCCTCCCCGAGCACGTCCTTCACGGGCCGGCCGACGATCTCGTCGTGGCGCAGCCCGATGTAGTCGAGGAAGGCGTCGTTCACGTAGCGATAGCGCTCGTTCGCGTCGACGTAGCACATCGGCGTGGGGATCGAGTCGATCACGTGGCGCAGCTGGCGCTCCTTGTCCTGGAGCTCGTCCTGCGCCGTCTTGATTTCGTGGATGTCCGTCGAGACCGCGTAGTAGCCGAGCACCTTCCCCGCGGCATCGCGGCGCGGCGTGAGCCTCACCCGCATCCAGCGTTCCTCGCCGGAGATCCCGCGGAAGCGCCGCTCGTAGCTCGTCTCCTCGCCGCGCGTGGCGCGCTCGATGTGGGGGCGCAGTTCCTTGAGGACGTCCGTGGCGTAGATATCGTCGGGGAACTTGCCGAGCGCGTACTCGCGCGTGAACCCGCGGCTTTCGAGGAACACGTTGTTCACGAAGGTGCAGCCGCGCTCGAGGTCGACATAGGCGATGGCCTCGGGGATGTTCTCCGCGAAGAAGCGCAGCTCCTCCTCGCGGGCGGCGAGCTGCGCCTGCGCCCGCTTCACGTCGTCGATGTCGTGGCTCACGACGTACATTCCGATGACGCGCCTGTCCTCGCCGAAGTGCGGCACCGCCTTCACGTGGAACCAGCGGGCCTCTCCGCTCGGCATGTTGATGAGGCGCTCGTAGGTGACCGTCTCGCCGCGGTCGAACACCTTCTGGGTGCGCTCGGCGATCCACGCCGCGGTCTCGGCGCCGAGCACCTCGCCCGTGGTGTGGCCCACGATCTGCTCCGGGCGCAGGCCGCGAAGCTCCGCGAAATGCCGGTTGGCGAAGAGGATCGTGCGGCTCTCGTCGAGGTAGGCGACCGAGTCGGGGATGTTGTCGGTGTAGAGGCGCAGCTGCGCCTCCTGCTCGGCGAGCCGCTGCTGCGTGAGCTTGATGTCGTGGATGTCCGAAAAGACGGCGTAATAGCCGTTGAAGCGCGACGTGCCGTCCTCGA
>JADGRS010000094.1 GCA_017880705.1 Burkholderiales bacterium | reverse complement strand
AAGGCGGGAGCGGCGGGATCGAGTCGCGACTTGATGCGAGGCATCAGCGTTTCGCCGTGAACGGCCTGTAGGAGAGCCTCAATGCGAGACTCACGCACGCGCCGGCGATGAAGCTGCGCCGCTCGCCGCCCGCCATGAGGTGCAAGGCGCCAAGGGCGAGGGGCAGCTCGCAGAGGGCGCCGCCGATCTGCAGCCTGCGCAGCAGCTCCGAGCGCAGCTGCGGATCGGCGACTCCGCCCCGGGAATTCGCCGCCGAGATGTCCGCGTCGAGCGCGCGCTTGAAGCGGCGGACATACCAGAGCGCCGGCGCGGCTGCGGCGAGTATCGCGTAGACGCCATAACGCATCCACTCGGGATCCACGTTCGCGAATACCGGCGAGCCATGGCCAAAGAACAGATAGATTGCGATCGCGACCGCCGCGGTGCCCGCGAGCTGGGTTCCCCAGACGAGGACCGGCTGGGGCGAAGTCTTGGGTGGGATCGCCAGGGTTCTACTCGGACAGGTTGCGCGCGATGAGCAGCCGCTGGATCTCGCTGGTGCCTTCGTAGATCTGCGTGATGCGCGCGTCGCGATAGTGGCGCTCGACGGGATAGTCGTGCAGGTAGCCGTAGCCGCCGTGGATCTGGATCGCCTTGGAGCATACCCACTCGGCCAGCTCGGACGCGTAGAGCTTCGCCTGCGACGCCTCCGAGAGGCACGGGATGCCTTCGGTGCGCATGCGCGCCGCATGCAGGATGAGGAGCCGCGCCGCGTTGATGCGCGTGTGCATGTCGGCGAGGTAGCCGCCGATGGGCGCGTGCTCCACGAGCTTCTTGCCGAACTGGGTGCGCTCCTTCGCATAGGCGAGGGCGGCTTCGAACGCGGCGCGCGCGATGCCGAGTGCCTGGGCGGCGATGCCGATCCTGCCGCCCTCGAGGTTGGAGAGCGCGATGGCCAATCCCTTGCCGCGCGGTCCCAACAGGTTCTCCTCCGCAACCGCGCAGTCCTCGAGCACGATGGCGCAGGTGTCCGAGGCGCGGATGCCGAGCTTGTTCTCGAGCTTCTGCGGCGTGAAGCCGCGCGCCTCCGTCGGAACGATGAAGGCGGAAAGTCCTTTCTTGCCGAGATCCGGATCGGTCACCGCGAAGACGATCGCGACCGCGGCACGCTTGCCGTTGGTCACGAACTGCTTGTTGCCGTTCAGCACCCAGCGCCCGTCCTTTAGCACCGCGCGCGTCCTGAGATTGTTGGCCTCGCTTCCCGCCTGCGGCTCGGTGAGGCAGAAGCAGCCGACCTTGCGCCCCGAGGCCATGTCGGGAAGCCACGCCTTCTTCTGCGCGTCGCTTCCCCACGCGAGGATCGGGCCGCAGCCGACGGAGTTGTGCACGCTCATGAGGGTCGCCGTCGACGCGCAGCCCGCGGCGATCTCTTCCATGGCGAGCGCGTAGGCCACGTAATCCGAGAAGGAGCCGCCCCATTCCTCGGGAACCACCATGCCGAGGAGCCCCAGATCGCCCAGCTTCGCGACGACCGCGTCGGGAATCCAGCCTTCCTCTTCCCATTGGCCCGCATGGGGCGCGAGCTCGGAGCGCGCGAACTCCCGCGCCATGTCGCGGATCATGCGCTGCTCCTCGCTCAGGAAATCGGTATGCGCCCGCGTGAGCATGGTCCTATTTCGCGTCTTTTTCGGCGTTGTCGACCGAGTCCTGCGCTTTCTTGTTCACGTCGGCCTCGAGTGCCTTCGCCTTGTCGAGCGCCTGCACCTGGGTACCGAACGTGTCGTGCCTCGCGCGCTCGAGCGCCGCGGCGCGCTCGGCCTCGGCATCGACCTTGGCGGCCTTCTTCTCACCGCAGGCCGTGGCGAGCAATGCCGCCGCGCAGAAGAGGAGGGCGAGCCCCGTGTGCCGTCGCGGGGTGGCGGCACCCATCACGCGCGGACCGCCTTGACCCGCTGACGGATATCCGCGCGCACTTTCGGCGGCAGATGGTTCCAGCGCACGCCGGCCACGGCGCCCGCGAGCGCAAGGCACGCGGGAACGCTGTTGCGGTCGGGATTGGCGCGGCGCAACTGCAGCCACGCGTCCCAGAAGCCGACGCGCATGAGCGCCTCGAGTGAGTCGATGCCCATGCCGCGCAGCTCGGCCGCGAGCGTCGCGCCGATGTTGGGTGTGCGTTCGATCGGAGTAGCGGATACCGGTGCGGTTGCCATTGCAGTTGCCATGCTTACATCACCTCCAGTGCGAGTGCAGTTCCTTCGCCGCCGCCGATACACAACGCGGCGACCCCCTTTTTCAAGCCGCGCTTCTTCAGCGCGTAGATCAGCGTCGTGATGATCCTGGCGCCCGTGGCGCCGATCGGGTGTCCGAGCGCGCACGCCCCCCCGTTCACGTTCACTTTTTCGTGCGGAATGCCCACGTCCTTCATGGCCGCCATCGTGACCACGGCGAACGCCTCGTTCACTTCGAACAGATCGACGTCCGAGGCCTTCCAGCCGGCCTTGTCGAGCACCTTCTTGATCGCGCCGACGGGAGCCGTCGTGAACCACTCGGGCTCGTGGGCGTTGGAGGCATAGGCGACGATCTTCGCGAGCGGTTTCGCGCCGCGCTTCTTCGCCTCGGACTCGGTCATCAGCACGAGCGCGGCGGCGCCGTCGGAGATCGACGAGGACGTGGCCGCAGTCACGGTCCCGTCCTTGTTGAACGCGGGGCGCAGCGTGGGGATCTTCTCGATGTTCACGTTGAAGGGCGTCTCGTCGTCCTTCACGACTTCGTCGCCCTTGCGTCCCTTCACGGTGACCGGGGCGATCTCGTCGGCGAAGGCGCCCGACTTCGACGCGCTCAGCGCGCGCTCGGTGGAGGTCTTCGCGTAGGCATCCATCTGCTCGCGCGTGAAGCCGTACTTCTCCGCGGTCTTGTCCGCGAAGTAGCCCATGGGCTTGCCGTCGTAGGCGTTCTCGAGGCCGTCGACCGCCATGTGGTCGAGGAGCTGTGTCGAGCCGTAGCGAAAGCCCGCGCGCGACTTGGGCAGCAGGTGCGGCGCGTTGGTCATGGATTCCATGCCGCCGGAGACCACGATCGTCGCCTGGCCGGAGGTCAGCTCGTCGGCGGCCATCATCGTGGCTTTCATGCCGGAGCCGCACATCTTGTTGACGGTGGTCGCGGGAGTCGATTTGTCGAGCCCCGCGCAGAGAGCCGCCTGGCGCGCCGGCGCCTGGCCCTGGCCCGCGCCCAGCACGTTGCCGAAGATGAGATCGTCCACCTCGTTGGGCTTCACGCCCGCCTGCTCGATGGCCGCCTTGATCGCCACCGACCCGAGCTGCGAAGCGGTCACCGAGTTGAACTTGCCCTGCATGGAGCCGATGGGGGTGCGCTTGGCTCCGACAATGACGATTGATTCTGCCATTTGCTTCTCCGGTTCAAACTGATTCTTCGAATAGCTCGCGCCCGATCAACATGCGGCGGATCTCGTTGGTGCCGGCGCCGATGTCGTAGAGCTTGGCGTCCCGTAGCAATCGTCCGGCGGGAAAGTCATTGATGTAGCCGTTGCCGCCCATCGCCTGGATCGCCTCGAGGGTGACCTGCACGGCATTCTCCGAGGCAAAGAGGATGCAAGCGGCGGCATCCTTGCGCACGGCGCGCCCGCGGCCCGCGTCGAGCGCCTGCGCGGTGCGATAGCTGAACGCGCGGGAGGCCTGCAGGCGCGTGTACATGTCGGCGAGCTTGCCTTGCATGAGCTCGAAGGTGCCGATGGGCTGCCCGAACTGCTTCCTCTCGTGAACGTAGGGAATCACCAGGTCCATCGCCGCCTGCATGATCCCGAGCGGCCCTCCCGAGAGCACGGTGCGCTCGGTATCGAGGCCCTTCATCAGCACGCGTGAGCCGCCGTCCACCTGGCCCAGCACGTTGTCCGGCGGGATCTCGCAATCCTGGAACACGAGCTCGCAGGTGTTCGAGCCGCGCATGCCGAGCTTGTCGAGCTTCTGGGCGGTGGTGAAGCCCTTCATGCCTTTCTCGACGAGGAACGCGGTCATCGCCTTCGAGCCCTGGTCCTTCGGCGCGGTGCGCATGTAGACGATGAGCACGTCCGCATCGGGCCCGTTCGTGATCCACATCTTCGAGCCGTTGGCGATCCAGCGATCGCCCTTCTTCTCGGCCTTGCACGCCATGGAGCCTACGACGTCGGAGCCCGCGCCGGGCTCGCTCATGGCGAGGGCGCCCACGAATTCACCGGAGCATAGCTTCGGCAGGTACCTGCGGCGTTGCGCTTCCGAGGCGTTGAGGTAGAGATTGTTGACGCAGAGGTTCGAATGCGCGCCATAGGAAAGTCCTACCGAGGCCGAGGCGCGCGAGACCTCTTCCATCGCCACCACGTGGGCGAGATAACCCAGGCCCGTGCCGCCGTACTGGTCCGGTACCGTCATCCCGAGGAGCCCCAGCTCGCCCAGCTTCTTCCACATGTCCTGCGGGAACTCGTTCTTCGCGTCGATCGCGGCGGCCCGCGGCGCAAGCTCCGCGTCGCACATGCGCTTCACCGTATCGCGCAGCGCGTCGAATTCCTCGGTCAAGTGAGTATCGAATAGCAAAGACAGCTTTTCGGGGGGACAAGAGTGTAATTATCGCATTTCCAGGGGCCTTACGCCGAGTGAGGCACTCATTTGGCGGCCATGCGGATCGCCCCGTCGAGGCGGATCACCGTGCCGTTGAGCATCTCGTTCTCGACGATGTGGCGCACGAGCTGCGCGAACTCGTCGGGATCACCGAGCCTGGGCGGAAAGGGTACCTGCGCGCCGAGCGAATTGCGCACCTCGTCGCTCATGCCCTGCAGCATCGGCGTATCGAAGATTCCGGGGGCGATGGTCATCACGCGGATCCCGAACTTCGCGAGCTCGCGCGCGATCGGCAGCGTCATGCCGTTCACGCCCGCCTTCGACGCGGCATAGGCCGCCTGGCCGATCTGCCCGTCCGTCGAGGCGACCGACGACGTGTTCACGATCACGCCGCGCTCGCCGCCTTCCATCGCCGGCTGCGCGCTCATCTTCGTCGCGGCGAGGCGGATCGCGTTGAAGGTGCCGACCAGGTTGATCCTGACCGCGCGCTCGAAGCTGGCGAGCGCGTGCGGGCCGTTGCGGCCGACGACGCGTTCGCCGGGCGCCACGCCGGCGCAGTTCACGAGGCCGTGGATCGCTCCGAACGTGGAGACGCACGTCTCGACCGCGGCCTGCGTCGACCCTTCGTCCGTCACGTCGGCCTTGACGAAGCGCACCGCGCCGCCGAGAAAGCCCTCGAGGTCCCTGCCGGCGGACTCGTTGAGATCGGCGATGACGACCTTGCCGCCGTTGGCCGCGAGCATCGTCGCCGCGGCGGCGCCGAGCCCCGAGCCGCCTCCGGTGACGAGGAATACGTGGTTCTGGATCTGCATGCCGGCGCCTCGCTTTCGGAAACGGATGGCGCGCTCCGGGGAGCGGGCGCGATGCCACGATAAGATGAAGATCTCGAATTATATCGGCCGCCGCCAATCCCCTTGCGTCCTTCGCTTCCACCCTCGGTTCGCGTGATCGAGCGCGGATGGCTGAACTGCAATCAGGTCGTGATGCTCGCGCCCCGCGACAACGTCCTCGTCGATTCCGGCTACTGCACCCATCGCGAGCGCACGTTGCAGCTACTCGCGAGCCCTGAAGGGCTCGACCGCCAGCCGCTCGAGCGCCTCGTGAACACCCATTGCCACTCGGATCACATGGGAGGCAACGCCGCGATCGCCAACGCCTACGGCTGCCGCATCACGATTCCCGCGGGCGAAGTGAAGCACGTGCGGCCGTGGACGCCGCAAAGCGCGTGGATGGAGCAGTTCGACCAGCGCGCCGATCCCTTTCACTTCGACGACACGATCGCGGCGGGACAGGCGTTCGAAGGCGGCGGCCTCGAGTGGGAGGCCCATGCCGCGCCCGGCCACGACATGGATGCGCTCATGTTCCACGAGCCGGTGAACCGCGTGCTCATCTCGGGAGACGCCCTCTGGGAGAACGGCATGGGCTTCGTGTGGCCGGAGGAGGGCGCGAACCCCTTCATCGAGGCCGCGCGCGAGTCCCTGGCAACCATCGAAAGGCTCGACCCCGCGCTCGTCGTTCCGGGGCATGGAGCGCCCTTCGCGGACGTGGCCGGCGCGATCGCCCGCGTGCGCGAGCGCCTCGACGCCTTCGCGCGCGATCCCGCGAAGAACGCGCGCCACGTCGTGAAGGTGCTGTTCGTCTTCGCGCTCCTCGACCGGCGGGAAATGAGCGTCGCCGACGTCGCGGCTTACGTCGGTCGCGTGCCCTGCTACCGGCAGATGTCGCGCCGTTTCCTCGGGCTCGACGACGAAGCGCTCGCCGGATATCTCCTGGCCGACCTCGAGCGGGCCGGGGCCATCGTGATCCGCGATGGCGTCGCGCGGCCGACCATGGCCGCGTAGGGGAGGCGCGCGGCGGTTCCGGCTACACTAGGCGCACAACGAGAGGAGCCAGCCATGACGCTGGAAAGCGGGAACCGAGACACGTTCCCCAAGCTGCTGCTGGGCCACGCCCTGGGGCGGGGCGATCACCCGGCCATCCGCGAGAAGGCGCTCGGCATCTGGCAGAGCTGGAGCTGGGCCGAAGTGCGCGACGAGATCGAGTGGCTCGCATGCGGGCTCGCGCGGGCGGGACTCGCTCGCGGCGCCCACATCGCGGTCATCGGCGCGAACCGCCCGAGGCTCTACTGGACTCTCACCGCGGCGCAGTCCCTCGGCGCCATTCCGGTTCCCTTCTACGAGGACGCCGTCGCGCAGGAGATGGTCTACGTCTTCCAGGACGCGGATATCGCGTTCGCGGTCGTGGAGGACCAGGAGCAGGCCGACAAGCTCTTCGAGATCATGCCGCAATGCCCGAAGCTCAAGCGCATCTGGTTCGACGATCCACGCGGATTGCGCAAATACGCCCAGGAGGAGCTCGCGAGCTACGAGACGCTTCGCGAGACCGGAAAGACCTTCGCGGGGTCGCATGACGGGTTCTTCGCCGCCGAGGTCGCAAGGGGCACCGGCCCCGATACCGCGATCATGCTCTACACGTCGGGAACCACGGGCCATCCCAAGGGCGTGGTTCTCTCCCACGACAATCTGATCCATGCGAGCCGCGCCTACGCCGAGCTCGAGGGGTTGCGCGACGACGAGGAGGTGCTGGCCTACCTCCCCATGGCATGGATCGGGCAAAACCTGTTTTCCTACGCCCAGTGGATGGTCGTCGGCTTTCGCATCAACTGCATCGAATCCGCCGAGACCGTCGTCAACGACATGCGCGAGATCGGCCCGACCTATTACTTCGCGCCGCCGCGAGTCCTCGAGGCCCTCCTCACGCAGGTGACGATCCGCATGGAGGACGCGAGCTGGGTGAAGCGCCGCCTGTTCGCCTATTTCATGGATCTCGCGCGCCGCGTCGGTTCGAACCTCCTCGACGCTCGGCCCGTGAGCCTGGCCGACCGGCTGAAGTACGCCATCGGCAACATCGTCATATACGCACCGCTCAAGAACTCCCTCGGCATGTCGCGCGTGCGCGTCGCGTACACCGCGGGCGAAGCGATCGGGCCGGATCTATTCGTCTTCTACCGCTCGCTCGGGATCAATCTCAAGCAACTCTATGGTTCCACCGAGACCTCGGTGATGGTGTGCGTGCAGCCCAACGGCGAGGTGAGGCCCGACACGGTCGGCCCGCCGATGAAGGGTGTCGAGGTGCGCGTGCTCGATTCGGGCGAGATCGTGTTGCGCTGCCCGGGTCTGTTTCGCGCCTACTACAAGAACGACGCCGCGACGAGCGAAGCGAAGGATGCCGACGGCTGGTTTCACACGGGCGACGCCGGCTTCTTCGTCGCGGACGGGCATCTGAAGATCATCGATCGCGCCAGGGATGTCGGCAAGCTCTCCGACGGCACGCTCTTCGCGCCCAAGTATCTCGAGAACAAGCTCAAGTTCTTCCCTTACATCAAGGAAGCCGTCGCCTTCGGGGATGGCAGGGCCCAGGCGACCGTGATGGTGAACATCGACATGCAGGCCGTGGGCGACTGGGCCGAGCGCCGCGCAATTCCCTATTCCGGATACACGGACCTCGCGGCGAAGGCGCAAGTGGCCGAGCTGGTGCGCGAGTGCGTCGAAAAGGTCAACGCGGACCTCGCGCGGGACCCGAAGCTCTGCGCAAGCCAGATCCACCGCTTCGTGATCCTCCACAAGGAGCTCGATGCCGACGACGGCGAGCTCACGCGCACGCGCAAGGTGCGCCGCGGCTTCATCGGCGAGAAGTACGCGACCATCGTCGACGCGCTTTACTCCGATGCCGATCGCTGCGTGGTCGAGGCGCAAGTGCGCTTCGAGGACGGGCGCACCGGTAAGGTCCGCGCGGAGCTGCACATCATTCCGGCGAGGACCTTCGCGCCGGAACGGGTCCTGGCGGCCGCATGAACCTGCGTGACGCCGAGCCGCAACTCGCGCCGCGCAAGCTGGGCGAGGTGATCCTCGCGGTCGAGGGCGTGTCGCTCGCGTTCGGCGGCGTGAACGCGCTCTCCGAAGTGGGCTTCGACGTTCGCGAGCACGAGGTGCGCGCCATCATCGGCCCCAACGGCGCGGGCAAGAGCTCGATGCTTAACGTGATCAACGGCGTCTATCGGCCGCAGCAGGGGCGCATCACCTTTCGCGGCGAGACGCGCACGCACATGGATCCCCGGCATAGCGCCGAGCGCGGCATTGCGCGCACCTTCCAGAGCCTGGCGCTCTTCAAGGGCATGTCGGTGCTCGACAACATGCTCGCGGGGCGCAACCTGCTGATCCGCTCCAACCTCTTCCTGCAGGCATTGCGCGTGGGGCCGGCGCTTCGGGAGGAGATCGAGCACCGCAAGCGCGTCGAGGAGATCATCGACTTCCTCGAGATCCAGCACGTGCGCAAGACCCCCGTGGGGCGGCTGCCCTACGGATTGCAGAAGCGCGTGGATCTCGGGCGCGCGCTCGCCGCGGAGCCCAGGGTGCTGCTTCTCGACGAGCCGATGGCCGGCATGAACGTCGAGGAAAAGCAGGACATGAGCCGCTTCATCCTCGACGTGAACGACGAGTTCGGCACGACCATCGTGCTGATCGAGCACGACATGGGAGTCGTCATGGACCTGTCGGAACGGCGGGCCTGTTCGATCGCGGGAGCGGACCGGACGATGGTCCGGTACCATTCCTGCCAATGTCGATCAGAATCAGGATGGCGTTTCGGATGCGTGGGCTTTTTTGATCATTCGCGAAGCCTTCTTCGGCACCCGCACGTTCGAAGCCTTCCGTTCAGCCCTCGACATTCCGCGCGCCACACTGACGGACCGCCTGAGAAAATTGACCCGGCTCGAGATTTTCCGGCAGGTGGCAACGCATGTCGGCCAATGGCCGTTCACAGCGGCGATCC
>JADGRS010000418.1 GCA_017880705.1 Burkholderiales bacterium | reverse complement strand
TTCGGGATTGAATCGCAATGTGATCACTGTCGCGGAATATGGCCGGCGATATGTGGAAGGGCTCAAGCGAAGGGGCACGCAGGCGGACCCGCCACCCGTGGACCCGCGCTGGCTCGTCGAGCCGCTGCTGGATTCCCCGCGTTCCACAATGGCGTGGCTTTTCGAAGACGGCGTGCTGGCGGGCAAGAGTTCGTCGATCGCGGAGCTGCGCCGCCGCGCGATCGAGGCGGATTCGCAGCTCGCCGCGCTCACGGACGATCTTTCGGAAACGCGACGTCGCCTCGATGCATGCGATACTCGGCTACGCGAGGCGCAATCGCAGGTCGAGCACGAACGCGGGCGAGCGCAGGCCGATGCTCGCGCCGCATCCGAAGCCCGGCGCGACCTCGATCAGGTCAGGACAAGCCGATCGTGGCGCCTTACGGCGCCGCTACGCGGTCTCGCGCGAAGGATGCGCGGCCGATAGCGAAGCATGGTCGCTGGGCATGAAAGAAAGCGGCGCCCGGTGCTATCCATCATGTCATCATCGGCAATCGATAGCGGAGCGCCGAATGCGCGTCATGATGCGGCCGAGAGTTGCGGACATGAAGGGACCCGGTGTTCCCTCGTTCACGCGGCGGGCTTGAACGCCCACCACTTGCTGCCCGCGAAATGCCACAGCAGCGCGACACCCGTGGTCGCGATCTGCGCCACCCAGTAGTTCCACCCGAGGCCGCTCACGAAGAGAGCCATCAGCGCGGCGGTGATGCCGAGCCCGACCGCAAGCACCGCGTAGTACTTCGCCGCAGTCTCCACGTGGGACTTGTCGCTTCCGAACGTGAAGAAGTAGTTGAGGAGATAGTTGACGATCGATCCCAGCACGTAGCCGAGGGCCGACGACAGCGCCGCGGGCCAGCCCATCTCCTCGACGCCGGCCCACAGGACGAGGTACTGCACCGCGGTCCCGCTTGCGCCGACGCAGGCGAAGCGCAGGAACTGTCGTGCGAGCGATCGCTCGCGGGAGGCTGGCATGGGGCGCGGCCTGCGATGGGGAGCGGTCAATGTTACGTCAAGCGTTCCTGCACGAGCGCAGGTAATCGGCGAACCCTTCCACGACACGCACGGTTTCGAAGAGGCGATGGGCGCGCTCTCGAATCCTGGAGCGCAACGCCGTGGTGCGCTGCGGTTCGGCGAGAAGTGCGACCGCGCGCTCGATGTAGTCCGCGGCGCTGCCCGCGATCAACTCGGGCACCTCGACCGTCCGCAACATGGCCGAAGTCTGGCGGGCGCGTGCGCTCGCGCCCTCGAAGCAGAGCACGGCGGCGCCCATCGCGAGCGCATCGAGGCTGGTGGCGCCTCCCGAGAATCCGGGTGAGTCGAGGATCAGGTCCGCGCGCGCGATGCCCGCGAGAAAATCGCCGTAGCCGTGCAGCGGCTCGATGCGAAGCAGGTCGAGGGAGACGCCGTGCGTGGAGAGCGCGCGATCGACCCGCTTGCGCCAGCGCACGCTCGTGCCTCCGCCTCGATCGAAGAGCACGAGGCGCGCACCGCTGCGCGCGAGGATCGTGGCGAGAACGTCGTCGAATGAGGGAGGAAGCTTCGTGAGGTTCTGCAGGCACATGAGAAGCGGCTTGCCTTCGAGACGCAGCGCATCGGCCCAGCGCCCGTCCCCCGGGGCGGCGGGGGCGCGCGGCGCCGATCCGAGCTGCGGGAGGCGCACGAGCTTCTCGCGATACTGCACCTGCGCGCCCGGTGCCTCGAGGAGCTTGCCGCTCAGGAAATGGTCGATGCTGTCGAGGCCCGTGGTGACGGGGTGGCCGCAGCAGGCCGCCTGGATGGGGGCAAGCCTCAAGGCGGCGAGAGCACCGCTGCGCGCATCGAGCCCCACGTCGAGATACACGAGCACGTCGAGCTCCGCGGCGCGGATATCCGCGGCGAGCCTCTCGAGGGTCGACTCGCCGCGCGCGAAGTGCTCGACGTTTGCGGCGATCGCCTCGGTGCGCGCGTCGCCCGCGTCGCTCGCCGACCAGACCCATCGCTCGAAGGCCGCGGGATCGAGGCCGGTGATGAACGCGGCAAAGAAGCGCTCCACCACGTGCTCGTGCAGATGGCTTCCCACGAATCCCACGCGTAAGCGCCGATCCGTGCCGGGACGAGCGGGCGGAATCGCGGCGTATTCGGGCAACGCGGCGCGCATGGCCTTCGCGACGAGGTTCGCGAAGCGGCATTGCAGCGACGTGCGGTCGCCGGGGAGGTAATGCAAATTGAAGGGCACCACGCTCGAGGCCGCGTCGAGGGCCGCGGCGCGTTCCTCGGGCGTCTCGAGAATCAGCCCTTCATCGATCCTTGCGATGCCCGCGTCAAGTCGCCGCAGCGCCGCTTCGATCTCGGCATCGTCGTCCGGAATGCGTGGAAGGAGAAGCGCCTCGCTCCAGCGAAGCCGTTCCCATCGCGGCGCGAGCTCGAGCGCTTTCGCGAAGGCGGCGCGGGTTCCTGTGTCGTCGGCGCTCGCCTCGAGCGCCAGCCCCAGCTCGTACCAGAGGGCCGCGTCCCGTGGCGAGAGATCGGTGGCGCGCTGCAGCAGCGGCACCGCGGTGTCGAAATCCTTCATGAGCCGCGCCGCAGTGCCCGCCGCCTCCCACCACTGCGAAGCCTGCGGCGCGAGCGAAGCCGCGCGTTGCGCGAGCGTGCGCCCCTCGAGAAGGCGCCCCTGGTCGATGCGCAGCAGCGCGAGGTTGCCGACCGCAGTCGCGTCGTCCAATCGCAGCGACATCGCGCGCTGCAGGAATGGCTCGGCCTCGAGGGCGCGCCGCTCGCGGCGCAACAGGTTGCCGAGGTTGCCGAGCGGCTCGGGCCAATCGGGCTTCACGTCGAGGGCCCGCCGGTAGGCCTTTTCCGCGGCCTCGCTCGCACCCTTCGCTTCGTGCAGCAGCGCGAGGTTGTACGCGGCCTCGGCGTAATCGGGTTTCGTGTCGAGCGCCGCGGCGAACGCCGCGGCCGCCGAATCCAGCTGGCCGGTAGCCTTCAACGCGATGGCGAGGTTGTTCTGCGCCTGAGGGAAATCCGCGCGCAGCTCGGTCGCCTTGCGATAGCGCTCGATCGCCGGACCGA
>JADGRS010000093.1 GCA_017880705.1 Burkholderiales bacterium | reverse complement strand
CCCGAAGTCCAGTTCCTCGCCTCGCGCGGCTACGCCGTCCTGCAGCCCAACTATCGCGGCACCACGCGCTACGGCTGGAAGCACTACTCGTCGAGCTTCAAGCAGTGGGGGCTCGCCATGCAGGACGACGTCACCGACGGCGTGAAGTGGGCGGTCGACCAGGGCATCGCCGATCCGAAGCGCGTCTGCATCTATGGCGGGAGCTACGGCGGCTACGCGACGATGATGGGCCTCGCCAAGGATCCCGACCTCTACAAGTGCGGCATCAACTATGTCGGCGTCACCGACCTCCCGCTCATGCTCACGGCCACCTGGTCCGATTTCGCCTATTCGGACTCCCTGCGCTACGACATGAAACGGCTGATGGGAGATGTGTCCGCCGATGCGGCGCAGCTGAAGGCCACTTCGCCCACGCAACTCGCCGATCGGATTCGCGCGCCGGTGCTGATGGCGTACGGCGGCGACGACGTGCGCGTTCCCATCGAGCACGGCACGCGCATGAGGGCGGCGCTGGAGCGCCAGGGCAAGACGCCCATCTGGATCGTGGCCGACGGCGAGGGCCACGGCTTCCGCAAGATGGAAAACCAGGTGATGTTCTACGGCGCGATGGAGAAGTTCCTCGACGCGAACATCGGGCACTAGCGCCATGAAGCGCCTGCTGGCATCTTGCGCGATCGCCGCGGCGAGCTGTGTCGCGGCCGCGGCCGACGACAAGCCGTCGATCGAGTCGCTCTTCAAGCTTCCGCAATATCGCTCGATGGCGATCTCGCCGGACGGCAAGCACATCGCGGCGCTCGCGCCGCTCAGAGGCCGCCAGAACATCATGGTGATCGACCTCGCGGACCGCAAGGCGGTCGCGGCGACGGCATTCGAGAAGCTCGACGTCGTGAGCGTGCGCTGGCTCAACAGCAACCGCCTCCTGTTTTCCGTCGGACGCCTCGGCACCCGCGTGGATGACAGCCTCGGGGGAGGTCTCCTCGCCATCGATCGCGACGGCAAGAACCAGCACGCGATGGACGAGCCTGCCGGCACCGTCGCAAGGCCCCTCCTGTTCATTCGCTCGCTTCCGGACGAGAGCTACGAATTCATCGCGCAGCAGCTCATCGTCGATCGCCAGCGCTTGGGCGCGGGCGCTCTCTTCCGCGTCGATTCCCGCAACGGCAGGCGCACTCCGATCTCGCTCGGGCAGCCCGACTCCGCGGCCGGCGAGTCGTGGATCGTCGATTCGAAGGGGATCGCGCGCGTCCTGGTCGCCAACGGCGCCGGCCGGGCCCGCATCTACTATCGGGCGGGCGAGGATTCGCCGTGGAAGAAGCTCGACGAATACTCGGTGTACTCGGGCGCCCGATGGGCGCCGCTCGATCTCGCTGAAGACAACCGCCACCTCTACGTGACCTCGTGGCAGGGGCGCGACAAGGGTGCCGTGATGCTCTATGACCCCGAGACGAACACCTTCGGCGAGGTCCTCGCGGCGCATCCCCAGGTCGATCTCTCGAGCCTCATCCGCTCGTACGGCAAGGTGGTCGGCGCCTCCTTCGACGCCGACAAGATCGGCGTGGCTTGGTTCGACGAGGACCTGGCGAAGGTCCAGGAGAGCATCGATCGCGCCCTGCCCGCCACCACCAACCTCCTCTCCTGGTCGCGCGATCGCGAGCGCTTCGTCGTGACCGCGATCTCCGACGTGCTTCCGGGATCCTTCTACCTCCTCGAGCGCAAGTCCGGAAAGCTCGAGTGGCTCGCCGACAGCAAGCCCTGGATCGATCCCAGGAAGATGACTCACGTCACGCCGGTGCGCTACACGGCCCGCGACGGGCTCGAGATCCCCGCTTACCTCACGGTTCCCCGGGACACGGCTGGAAAGAATCTGCCGATGGTGGTCATGGTGCACGGAGGTCCCTGGGTGAGTGGGGACACCTGGTACTTCAACCCCGAGGTTCAACTCCTCGCCTCCCGCGGGTATGCCGTGTTGCAGCCCAACTTCCGCGGCACGACCCGGTATGGTTGGAAGCACTTCTCATCGAGCTTCAAGCAGTGGGGGCTCGCCATGCAGGACGACATCAGCGACGGCGTGAAATGGGCGGTCGACCAGGGCATCGCCGACCCGAAGCGCGTCTGCATCTACGGCGCGAGCTACGGCGGCTACGCGACCCTGATGGGGCTTGCCAAGACGCCCGAGCTCTACAAGTGCGGGATCGACTACGTCGGGGTCACCGACCTGAAGCTCTTCGCCACGGCGACCTGGTCCGACTTCGCGTACTCCGAGTTTCTGTCATTCGGGGTGAAGGAGATGATCGGCAATATCGAAGGCGACGAGGAGCGCCTGAGGAACACCTCTCCGGTCGAGATGGCGTCGCGCATCCGGGCGCCGGTCCTGATGGCCTATGGCGCGGCCGATGTGCGGGTCGTCCCGGAGCACGGCACGCGCATGAAGGCCGCGCTCGAGAGCGTGGGCCAGCACCCGCAATGGATGATGGTCGACGGCGAGGGCCACGGCTTCCGCGAATTGAGCAACCAGGTGATGTTCTACGGCGCGATGGAGAAGTTCCTCGACGAGAACATCGGGCACTAGCGCCTGCGTTCCATCCACGCGCTGGCGAGGCTCGCCGCGACGATGAGCGAGCCTCCCAGCCATTCCCGCGGCCCCATGACCTCGCCCGCGAGGAGATAGGCCGCGACCGCCGCGACCACGAGCTCGAATAGGAGGACCACGATGGCGCGGTTCGCGGGCATGCGCGTGAGCCCGTACTGGAAGGCGAGGCTCATCGCGATCAGCGCGACGGCGATGCCGGCGATCATGCCTCCATGGTCCGCGCCCAGCTGCAGCGCAGCGCCCGCGCCCATCGCGCTCATCGGCAGGTGCGCGAGGCCCGCGAGCGTGACGCCCACCCAGATCGCGATCGACTTCGCCGCGTCTCCCAGCTCCTGGATGCGGCGCACGAGGACGTTGCCCAGCGCGAAGAGGAACCCCGCCGCGAGACCGAGCCACTCGGCCTTCGCGAGCGGCCACGCAATGCCGATCTCGGGCTTCCACAGCATCACCATCGCGCCGCCGAAGGCAAGCGCCATCACTCCGAGATCCGCGGCACCTGCCTTCTCGCGCAGCAGCAGGCGCGCGATCGGCACGGTCCACAACGGCGCGAGATAGAAGAGCAGCAGCACGCGCATCACCTCGCCGTCGAGGACGGCGAGCACGTACGCGAGGTTGCTCCAGCCGATCGCGGCGGCCATGAGGATCGTCATCGGCGGCGCGCCGGCGAGGCTCTTCGCGGCGCGCGGAAAGATCGCGACACCCACGGCGAGGGCGAGGCCGTAGGTGAGGATCGTCGACCAGATGCCGTCGAGGCCGGCGCTCGCGAGCAGCCGATACGGATACCAGAGGACGCCCCAGGTCGCGGCGCCGGCGATGAGCGCCAACGTCGGCGCGGAGGAAGCCTGCTTCACGGTACCATCCAAAAAATGAGCTCGTGCGCAGTCTTGCACATCACTTCGCTCCTCGGCGGCGGCGTGGACCGGCATGTGCGCGACATCGCGCGCGCGGCGCCCTCGCGCCACCTCGTCTGGCACACCTGCGAGACGGCCGACGTGATCGAGATCCCGGCCTCGGGAGAATTCCTGCCGCTCGATGGCGCGGCGCTCGAGCGAGATCCCGCGAAGCTCGCCGCGTGGCTGCAGGCGCAAGGAGTCGGCATCGTTCACGCGCACTCGGTCGATCGCGCCGCGCGCCGCCGCGCATCGTGGGCGGCGCAAGCGCTCGGCGTCGCGGTCGTGGTCACCTTGCACGACATCCTCTTCCTGCGCCGCGAGGGCTTCGAGCCCGGCGCCTCACGCGCCCCCGATTCCCAATGGCTCGCGGAGACGGCACCCTTCCTGCGGAGCGCGGCCGCCGTGATCGCGCCGTCGCATTTCGTCGCGAATCTCGCCCGAGGCAATGTCGCGGGCCTCGAGGTCGCCGTGATTCCCAATGGCTCGCCGCCGCGGGATCCCGGCGTTCGCACCTTCGAGGCGCGGGCCGAATTCTCGCGGCGGCGCCCCCGCCACGTCGCCGCGGTCCTCGGCGCCGTCGGCCCCCACAAGGGCAGCGCCATCGTGAACGACCTGTCGCGCGTGCTCGAGGGCACGGACATCGCGATCGTCGTCATCGGCTACCTCGACATGCAGATCGTCCCCGGGTGGCGCGGCGGCCACGTCTTCGTGCACGGCGCCTACGACGATGACGCCGTCGCGCCGCTCCTCGCGGCGTACGCAGCCGAGCTCGCGCTCTTCCCCAACCTCGTCCCGGAAAGCTTCAGCTATGCGCTCTCCGACGTGTGGGACGCGGGCGTTCCGGCGCTCGTGCCGCCCGAGGGGGCGCTCGCCGAGCGCGTGACGCGGCACGACGGCGGATGGCTCCTGCCCGCGGCGTTCGACGCGTCCGCGGTCGCGGCGGCGTTGCGTCATTTCTTGTCGGCCGGGGGAGCCGGGGAGCTCGCGCGGGTAAAATCGCGGCTCGCGCTCGCCGACCCGGGGCGCGTCCCGACTCTCGACGACATGACACGCTCCCTCGACGCCCTCTACGCGCGCTTCGCGATCGACCCGGCCGCGACGCTCGATCCGCGGTCCGCGCCGGTGCAGGATCTGCTGGCGAAGAACCTCGACGGCGCGCTTTTCCGCCAGGAGCTGGTGCGCCTCGCCGACGAGATCGCGCAGATGAAGGTCGCGCTCGAGTCGACGCTCGAGTTCGAGCGAAAGGTCGCGATCGAGTTCAAGGCCGAGGCGCGCGATTGGATCGCGAAGCTCGAGGGCGACGTGGCGAGCCTGCAGGCGCAGGTCGCGGCGGAAGTCGATGCGCGCCGCGCGCTCGGCCAGGAGATCGTGCAGCTGCACATCCACAAGGCGGCGTTCGACCTCCTGCCCGACGTGATTCGCAGGATGCTATTGAAGAAGATCGTCAATGCGCGAAGTTGACATCAGCATCGTCACCTTCCAACCCGACTTCCCGCTCCTCGCGCAACTCCTCGCGAGCCTCTCGGAACCCACCGGCGACGAGGTCGCGCGCAACCTCTTCATCCAGGACAACAGCCCCGATCCCGAGGTCGCGGTGCGCCTGGTGGCGATGCCCGAGCTGCAGCCGGGAGCGGCGTTCGCGCGCGTCGACGTCAAGATCTCGGGCGCGAACCTCGGGTACGGCCGCGGCCACAACGCCAATGCCGCGCGCGGGTCGGCGGCCCTCGTCCTGCTGCTGAACCAGGACTGCGTGCTCGAGCCCGACGTGCTCGGGCGCCTCCTGCATTCGGCCTCGCTCGGGCCGGAGACGATCGGCGCGTGGGAGCTGCGCCAGATTCCCTACGAGCATCCCAAGACCTACGACCCCGTGACGCTCGACACCGTGTGGGCGAGCGGCGCGGCCCTCCTCGTGCGCCGCAAGGCGTTCGACGAGATCGGCGGCTTCGAGCCGCGCATCTTCATGTACGGCGAGGACGTGGATCTCTCGTGGCGCCTGCGCGCAAAGGGCTGGCGCGTGGTCTACCGCCCGCAGCTCGCGGTGGTGCACCGCACCTACAAGGAGGCCCACGAGGTGAAGCCTCTGCAGGTGTTCGGCGGCGTATCGACCAACCTCGCGCTGCGCGCGCGCTACGGCGGCGTCGTGCGCACGCTCGAGGGCCTCGTCATGCTGTGCGCGGAGATCCTCGCGCCGCCGTCGTTTCCGGGACGGCGCATCGGGCTGGCGAAGGCGGGCCTCGGATTCCTCTGGCGATGGCCATATTTCGCGTGGACCGCCGTCTGGCCGACCGCGCAATTCAAGCCGCGCTTCCACGGCTGGAGCTACGAGCTGCGCCGCGACGGCGCGTTTGTCGAATTCGCGTCGCGCCGCGAGAACCCCGGCCGCGCGCGTCCCCTGGTGTCGATCCTCATCCGCACCGTGGACCGGCCGGCGTGGCTGCGCGAGGCGCTCACGAGCTGCGCGAACCAGACCTACGAGAACCTCGAGGTGGTGGTCATCGAGGACGGCCCCGACAAGTCGCGCGCCATCGTGGACGAATTCCGCGACCGCCTCGCGATCCGCTATCGCGCCACCGGCGAGCGCACGGGACGCGCGCACGCGGGCAACCTCGCCCTCGCGGAGGCGCGCGGCGAGTGGCTGAACTTCCTCGACGACGACGATCTCTTCTTCGCCGATCACGTCGAGGTGCTCGTGGACGCCGTGCAGCGCGCGAACGTCGCCGGGGCTTATGCGCTCGCCTGGGAGACGCAGACCGAGTTCCTCGACCGGCAGGACGCGCAGTACGAGGAGGTCATGCACGTCACGCGCCATTGCCAGCGCTTTGACCGGCTCACGCTGTGGCACCACAATTACCTCCCCATCCAGGCCGTGCTGTTCAGTCGCACCCTCTTCGAGCAGCATGGCGGCTTCGACGAGGAGATGGATCAGCTCGAGGACTGGAACCTGTGGACGCGCTACACGCTGGAGGATGACTTCGTGCTGGTGGAGAAGACCACGTCCAAGTACCGGGTCCCCGCGAATTCACGCATCGCCGCGGAGCGCCAGGCGCGTCTCGACCTCGCCTACCGCGACGCGCTCGAGCGGCAACGGTCACTGCGCGTGACCCTCTCGCCGCGCGAGATCTCCGAGATGGCCGACGCCTACGTGCGCGGGCAGGCGGTGATGATGGTGACCCGCAACGACCTGCGCCGCTTCATGTCGTCGAACCGCATGCTCGCGCGGCTGGCGGCGTATCGCCAGCCCGTGCGGCGCGCGCTGCGCCGCTTGGGGCTCCTGCGGTGAGCGAGCTTCCCTTCACCGGCGAGCGTTTCGTCCCGGGCGCCAAGGGCGAGATCTGGGTCGAGCACTGGCATCGCTACCATTTCGCGTCGCGGTGGTGCGCGGGCAAGCGCGTGCTCGACGTGGCGTGCGGCGAAGGCTACGGAACGGCGCTTCTCGCGCGCCAGGCGGCGCACGTGACCGGCGTCGACATCTCGGCCGGGGCGATCGCCCATGCCCGCGGCCGCTACGCGTCGCTCGCCAACGTCGAGTTCATGGAGGCTTCGTGCACCGCGCTGCCGCTCGCCGACGCGTGCGTCGACGTCGCGGTCTCGTTCGAGACGATCGAGCACATCGCCGCGCAGGCCGAATTCATCGACGAGCTGGCGCGCGTGCTGAAGCCCGGCGGCGTGCTGGTGCTCTCGTGCCCGAACAAGCTCGAATACAGCGACAGGCGCGGCTTCACGAACGAGTTCCACGTGAAGGAGCTCTACCGCGACGAGCTCGCGAGCCTCATCGCCTCGCGCCTGCCCGAAGTTGCGTGGTACGGGCAGCGGCCCTCGTTCTTCTCGGTGATCGCGCCCGAAGGGGCTGTTTCGCGCGCCGAAGGCGAGCTCGTGGAGACCGGCGAGGCCGATGCGAGCGAGGCCACCCACGCGCTGTCGCGCCCGCTCTACTTCCTCGTCGTCGCGAGCCGCAGCGCGGCGTCGATCGCCTCGCTCCCGCCCGCGCTCTCGGTGCTCGCCGATCGCGACGACTGGGTGCATCGCGACTACGAGAAGGTGATGCGCATGCTCGAGGAGTCGGCCGCGCGCGGCGCGCATCTCGATGCGCAGCTCGCCGATCGCGAGCGCGCCATCTCCGCGCTGCAGGCCGAGGTGCGCGCGGCCGATGCATCGCGCAGCGAGGCCGAGGCGAAGCTCGTCCAGGGCGTGGCCGCCCTCCACGCGCGCGAGGCCGAGCTCGCGGTGCGCAACATCTCCCTGGCCGACAAGGATCGCGAGCTCCTCCGGCGGCGCAGCTGGCGCTGGTGGCTGAAGCTTCCCCTGATCAGGCTGGGCCTGCTGAAGTAGGAATTGGTGTCAGGTACGAATTTCGGATGCATCGGCACGCCGATGCTCGCTGCCGAAATTCGTACCTGACACCAATTTCCGGCACCAAATTCCGCCCCCGTATAATTGGGGGATGAATCCCCGCCTCGAGCTGCTGCAGCCCTACGCCTTCGAGAAGCTGCGCGCGCTGATGGCCGGCGCCGCCCCGCCCGCGGGCCTGCGCCACATCAACCTATCCATCGGCGAGCCGCAGCATCCGACGCCCGCGCTCATCAAGGACGCGCTCACCGCGAATCTCGCGAGCCTCGCCCGCTATCCGGTGACGCGAGGCCTTCCCGAGCTGCGCGCCGCGATCGCGCAGTGGCTCGCGCGCCGGCACGACCTGGCCTCGATCGATCCGGAAACCCAGGTGTTGCCGGCGCTCGGCTCGCGCGAGGCGATCTTCTCGATCGCGCAGGTCGTCCTGGATCCCGCGGAGCGCGACGCGCTCGTCGTGTGCCCCAATCCGTTCTACCAGATCTACGAGGGAGCGACGCTCCTCGGCGGGGCGACGCCCTATTTCGTGAACGCCTTCGCGGCCAACGGCTTTCGCTCCGACTGGGACGCGGTGCCGGCCGACGTGTGGAAGCGCACGCGCCTTCTCTACGCCTGCTCGCCCGGCAATCCGAACGGGCGCGTGATGCCGCGCGACGAATGGCGCAAGCTCTTCGAGCTCTGCGACCGATACGGCTTCGTCATCGTCTCCGACGAGTGCTACAGCGAGATCTACTTCGACGAGGCGTCGCCTCCACCGGGCGCGCTCGGGGTCGCCCGCTCGCTCGGACGCGACGGCTATCCGCGCCTCATCGTCATGGGATCGCTTTCGAAGCGCTCCAACGCGCCGGGGCTGCGCTCGGGATTCGCCGCCGGCGATGCGAGCCTCATGGAGCGCTTCCACGCGTATCGCACCTACCACGGCTGCGCGATGTCGAACGCCGTGCAGCACGCTTCCATCGCCGCGTGGAAGGACGAGCGCCACGTCGCCGAGAATCGCCGCCTCTACCGCGAGAAATTCGACGCGTTCCACGCCATCGTGAACCCGGCGCTGCCGCTCGCCCGCCCCCAGGCGGCCTTCTACTTCTGGGCCGCGGTCCCGGGTGACGACACCGTGTTCGCGCGCGACCTTTTCGCGGCGACGAACATGACGGTGCTCCCCGGAAGCTTCATGTCGCGCGACGCCCACGGCGCGAATCCCGGGCGCGGCTTCGTGCGCATCGCGCTGGTGTCGACGCTCGAGGAGACGCTCGAAGCCGCCCGCCGCCTCGAGGGATTCGCCGCTCGCCGGTCCAGCGCCCGCGCCGGGATGACGATCCCATGAAGGACACGGCCCATCCCCTGCAGGCCACCATCGACAAGGCGTTCGAGCGCCGCGCGGAATTTTCCCCCAGCTCGGCGCCCGTCGCCGTGAAGAAGGCCGTCGCGAGGGTGCTCGCCGAGCTCGACGCGGGCAAGCTGCGCGTCGCCGAGAAGCTCGATGGCGAATGGATCACGCACCAATGGATCAAGAAGGCGGTGCTCCTCTCCTTTCGGCTGCGCGACAACGAGATCGTGGACGGGGGCCACACGACCTACTACGACAAGGTCGACTCCAAGTTCGCGCACTTCACGCTCGCCGATTTCGCCGCGGGCGGCTACCGAGTGGTGCCCCCGGCGCATGCGCGCCGCGGCGCGTTCATCGGCAAGAACGTGGTGCTGATGCCCTCCTACGTGAAC
>JADGRS010000417.1 GCA_017880705.1 Burkholderiales bacterium | reverse complement strand
CCGAGCCATCCGAATTCCGCGACCTTCCCGAGCCTTCCGAATTCCGCGACCTTCCCGAGCCATCCGAATTCCGCGACCTTCCCGAGCCTTCCGACAATGTCCCTGATCCGCGCCTTCGCCCCATTCGTCATCGCCGCCGCATTGGCCGCCCCGTTCGCCGCGCACGCGCAGGCGCCACAGCCCGCGCAGAAGGCGTCCGCCGGGTCCGCCGGTACCTCCCCCGCGACGGCGCCCGTCTCGGCGCCTGTAGCGGCTCCAAAGGCCACAGGAACCGCCACGCGCTACCCGGGAATCACGCGCATCACCTCGGTCGAGGGCATCACCGAATACCGGTTGAAGAACGGCCTCAAGGTGCTCCTCTTTCCCGACCCGTCGAAGCCCACGGTCACCGTGAACATCACGTACCTCGTGGGCTCGCGCATGGAGAACTACGGCGAGACGGGAATGGCGCACCTCCTCGAGCACCTGATGTTCAAGGGCTCGAAGAAGCATCCCGCGATCGACGCGGAATTCAACAAGCGCGGCGTGCGCTACAACGGCACGACCTCCTTCGACCGCACCAACTACTTCGAGCTCTTCCAGGCGGGGGACGCCAACCTGCAATGGGCGATCGAGCTCGAGGCCGACCGCATGGTGAATTCCTTCATCTCGAGGAAGGACCTCGACAGCGAGATGACGGTCGTGAGGAACGAGTACGAGCAGGGCGAGAACTCGCCCTTCGGCGTCCTCATGAAGCGCCTCGAGAGCATCGCCTACGACTGGCACAGCTACGGGCGCTCGACCATCGGCAACCGGAGCGACATCGAGAACGTCGGCATCTCGAACCTGCAGGCGTTCTATCGCATGTACTACCAGCCCGACAACGCGGTGCTCCTCGTCGCGGGCAAGTTCGACGAGGCAAGAGCGCTCGCGCTGATCGCCAGGCACTTCGGCGCGATCCCGAGGCCGAAGCGCGCGCTGCCGCCCTTCTGGACCGTCGAGCCCACGCAGGACGGCGACCGCCTCTTCACCGTGCGCCGCAAGGGCGACATCCAGATCCTCGTGATGGCGTACCACATCCCCTCGAACCTGCACGACGACTCCGATGCCCTCGGGTTCTCGTCGAGCATCCTCGCGCAGGCGCCGACGGGTCGGCTGCACAAGGCGCTCGTCGAGAAGGGCCTCGCGACGCAGGTGTTCGGCTACCCCCTGGCCGGCGTCGATCCCGGGCTGCAGGCGTTCGGCGCGGTGATCGCCAAGGGACAGGCCATCGAGCCCGTGAAGGACGAGATGGTGCGGATCGTCGAGAGCTTCGGCGCGGAACCTCCCACCGAGGAGGAAATGGCGCGCACGCGCGTGAGCTTCCACAACGAGAGCGAGAAGGCGCTCGCCAACCACGAGAGCCTCGGCGTGCAGCTCTCGGAATACATCGCGCTCGGCGACTGGCGGCTCTTCTTCCTCTCGCGCGACACCATCGACAAGGTCACCGCCGGGGAGGTCGCGGCCGCTTCGGCGAAGTACTACCGGCGCGACAACCGCACCGTCGGCATCTTCCTTCCGGAGGACAACCCGCAGCGCGCCGAGGTCCCGCCGGCGCCGGCGCTCGCGCAGGTGATGAAGGACTTCAAGGCGCAGGAGGACACTTCCGCCGCCGAGACTTTCGATCCCTCCCAGGCGAACATCGACGCGCGCACCAAGATCCTCGCGATCGGCGGCATGAAGGTGGCGCTCCTCGCGAAGAAGAATCGCGGCGAGACGGTGAACGTCGCGCTGAAGCTGCACCTCGGCAACGAGCAGGCGCTCTTCGGCCAGCGGACCAACGCGAGCCTCGCGGGGCAGATGCTCCCGCGCGGAACGGTGAAGCTCACGCGCGCGCAGCTCGCCGACGAATTCGAGCGCCTCAAGGTCTCCGGCGGCGTCCATGGGCCGGGCGCGTCGATCCAGACCACGCGCCCCAACCTCGAAGGGTCGCTGCGCCTCGTGGCGCAGGTGCTGAAGGAGCCCGCCTTCCCCCAGGGCGAGTTCGACCAGCTCATCGCGCAGACGGTGACCGGCATCCAGGCGAGCATGGACGAGCCCGAGTCGCGCGCCTCCGACGAGCTCAACCGGCACTTCAACATCTATCCCAAGGGCGATTACCGCTATTCGCCGTCCCTCGAGGAATCGTACGCGAACGTGAAGGCCGCGAAGCTCGAGGACGTGAAGGCGATCTACGCGAAGCTCTACGGCGCTTCTCCCGCGGAGATCGCGATCGTCGGCGACTTCGACGAGGCCGCCGTCGTGCCGTTGCTGAAGGAGCTCTTCGAGGGGTGGACCCCCGCCGCGCCCTACGAGCGCCTGCCGATGGAATACCGCGACATCGCGCCCGTCGAGCGCACCGTGCAGACGCCGGAGAAGGAGAACGCGGTCTTCCTCGCGCGCGAGAACCTGAAGATGCGCGACGACGACCCCGACTATCCGGCGCTCTACGTCGCCGACTACATCCTCGGCGGCGGCGCCGGGTTCGATTCCCGGCTCGGCACGCGCATCCGGCAGAAGGAGGGCGTCTCGTACGGCGTGGGCTCGGAGCTCACCGTGTCGTCGCTCGACGACGCGGCATCGTGGTCCGCGTACGCGATCGCCGCGCCGGCCAACATCGCGCGCGTGGAGACCGCGTTCAGGGAGGAGCTCGATCGCGCGATCAAGGGCGGCTTCACAGACGCCGAGGTCGCCAGCGCGAAGTCGGGGATCCTGCAGATGCGGGCGCAGACGCGCGCGCAGGACGGCGCGCTCGCGGCCGCCTGGGCGGGCAACCTCTACCTCGGCCGCACCTTCACCTGGAGCAAGCAGTTCGAGGATCGCGTGATGGCGCTTACCGCGGGTGATGTCAGCGCTGCGCTGAGGAAGTACGTGGACCCGGCGAAGGTGACGATCGTCAAAGCGGGGGATTTCGCGAAGAAGTGACCGCCCTCGCCTTCAGCAGCCCGAGGAGTCCCCGGCACCCGTCCTCGATCATGTCGAGCGCGATCTCGAAGTCCTTCATCGGCTTCTTGTACGGATCGGGAATCTCCATCCCGTGATACTTGTCGCCGTACTCGAGCAATAGCTCGATCTTCTGCTTGGAGCGCGTCGGCGCGATCGTCTTGAGGTTCACGATGTT
>JADGRS010000416.1 GCA_017880705.1 Burkholderiales bacterium | reverse complement strand
AACCTCCTCGCCGACATGGAGAAGGGCCGCATCTCGATGACCGACGAGAAAGCCTTCGAGGTCGGCAGGAACATCGCCGTCACTCCCGGCTCGGTGGTGTACGAGAACGAGCTGCTGCAGCTGATCCAGTACCGGCCGACGACCGCGAAGGTCTTCGAGCGCCCCCTGGTGATGGTGCCTCCGTGCATCAACAAGTTCTACATCATGGACCTGCAGCCCGAGAATTCGCTGGTGCGCTACGCGGTCGAGCAGGGCCACACGGTCTTCATGGTCTCGTGGCGCAATGTCCAGGCCAAGCATTCGCAGATCACGTGGGACGACTACCTGCGCGACCTCATCGACGGGTTGCAGAACGCGCGGCGCATCGCGAAGTCCGAGAAGATCAACGTGCTCGGCTTCTGCATCGGCGGCACGCTCGTCGCCGCCGCGCTCGCGGTCCTCGAGAAGAAGGGGACGGATTTCGTCGAGAGCCTGACGCTGCTCACGACGCTGCTGGACTTCACCGAGGCGGGCGAAGTCCGCGTTTACATCGACAAGAAGTTCGTCGAGAAGCGTGAGAAGCAGCTCGCGAAGGGCGGCCTCGTTCCCGGCGGCGAGCTCGCGAGCGCCTTCGCGAGCCTGCGCGCCAACGACCTCGTCTGGTCGTACGTGGTGAACAACTACCTCAAGGGCAAGCAGCCGCCCGCCTTCGACCTGCTGTACTGGAACGCCGATGCGACCAACCTCCCGGGGCCGATGTACGCGTATTACCTGCGCAACACCTACCAGGACAACAAGCTGTGCAAGCCCGACGCGCTGAAGATGCTGGGCGAGCCCGTGAGCCTGAAGCGCCTGAAGATGCCGACTTTCGTCTTTTCCGCGCGGGAGGATCACATCGTGCCGTGGAAGGGCGGATACGCGAGCGCGCGCACGCTCGGCACCAAGGTTAAGTTCGTGCTCGGCGCGAGCGGGCACATCGCGGGAACGATCAACCCCGCATCGAAGGGCAAGCGCAGCTACTGGGTGAACGATTCCATCACGGCGGATGCCGACCAGTGGTTCGCCGAGGCGAAGGAAGTCCCCGGCAGCTGGTGGAACGAGTGGTCCAAATGGCTGAAGCCGTACGGAGGCAAGCTCGTCGCCGCCCCGAAGAGGCTGGGTGACGGCAAGGCCAGGCCGATAGAGCCCGCACCGGGCCGCTACGCGAAGGAACGCGCGTAGATCCAACAAGAACGACGGAGGAGCGAATGGCACAACGAAACGCGCTGGTGACGGGCGGCATGGGCGGGCTCGGCGAAGCGATCTGCATCAAGCTCGAGCGCATGGGCATCAAGGTGATCGTCACCTACTCGCCCGGCAACACGAAGTCCGGGGAGTGGCTGAAGGAGATGGAGGCCCAGGGGCACAAGTTCTTCGCCTACCCTTGCGACGTCTCCGATTTCGAGTCGTGCCAGAAGGCGGTGGCGGCGATCACCAGGGACCACGGCCCGGTCGACATCCTCATCAACAACGCCGGCATCACTCGCGACATGACCTTCAAGAAGATGACCAAGGTCGATTGGGACGCTGTCATGAGGACCAACCTGGACAGCGTCTTCAACGTGACGAAGCCGGTCGTCGACGGCATGGTCGAGCGCGGCTGGGGGCGGGTGATCAACGTCTCCAGCGTGAACGGGCAGAAGGGCGCCTTCGGGCAGACCAACTACTCGGCCGCGAAGGCCGGCATGCACGGCTTCACCAAGGCGCTCGCGCTGGAAGTCGCGAAAAAGGGCGTCACCGTGAACACGATTTCGCCCGGCTACATCGGGACGAAGATGGTGCTCGCGATCCCGAAGGACGTGCTCGACACCAAGATCATCCCGCAGATTCCCATCGGCAGGCTCGGCAAGCCCGAGGAGATCGCGGGCCTGTGCGCCTATCTCGCGTCGGACGAAGCGGCGTTCCTCACCGGCGCCAACATCGCGATCAACGGCGGGCAGCACATGTACTGAGCGCGGCCCTGGCGCGCAGCGTTCGCGCCGATTCCCGCATGGCCGCCGCTTCGGAGCCCCAATTGGGACGCAAGGGGCCCGCGCAACGTCGGGCGATCCCTGAGAAGGCGTTCTGAAATGCCCGAGGCCCGGGTGCGCTAGGGAAATTCGAAGCTCGGGACCGGAGATCGCCCGATGCCGCCGAGCACCGTTACCGGCCACTATGGCCATGTCCCGGAATCAGAGGCTCCAATCCCATGCGATCCACCCCAACCCCGCGAGCCACCGCGAAGCGGCATTGGCTGCTCGCCATGGGCTTCGCGTTGGCGATCGCCGCGTTGGGAGCCCATGGGGAAAGCGCGACGGGAACATCCCGCGCGCAAGCCGGCATCGACGTGCGCATCGTCATTCCCGCATTCGTGAGGACGAGATCGCGGTCGGATCCCGCCGAGGTGCCCATCGGCGAAGCCGATGTCGCGCGCGGCTACGTCGACGTCGACGAGGCGACCTCGCTCGTGCTCACCTCCAACAGTCCCTCGGGATACACGATGGCCGTCGCCTTCGACGAGCGGCTCGTCTCGCGCGTCGCGGTGCGTATCGACGGGCGAGTCCTGGAGGCGGCCGCGCCCGGCGAGATACACGTCGCGTCGCGAATGATCGTCGACAAGGCGCTGCGCGTGGGCTATCGGCTGTTCCTGGCTCCGGGCGCGTCGGCCGGCGTCCATCGCTGGCCGGTCATGCTGCGGTTCGCGCCGACGGCGGTATAGGCGCCACCCGGGTGTACGGTACCGTACGTTGAAAGGGCGCATAGAGAGCGCATAATTCCGCGAAGCGGGGTCTTGCCCCCCTTTTCCTACCCGCGCCGGTGGGAAAATGGTCGTGCACGTCGTTGTACAGTGGTGCGTCCCTCTTGGGGCGACTTCTTCATGACGCCGCAGGTTGCCAAGGGCCGCAGCCTGAATGCATCGAAGTCGATGCGTTCAACGCAACAAAAGGCTGTCTGAAGCGAGTTGATCGGTTGCTCACGGCCCGGGCGGCGGTGATGTTGTGACTGCAAGCTTGGCGGATTTCGGCGGCGCGCAGAAATCCTTCGACGAGTCCGGCCATTTCCTCGAGTCTACGACCGACGCTTTCGTCCGGCCGTTGGGCAGCGGCATGGCCGCGGAGCCG
>JADGRS010000415.1 GCA_017880705.1 Burkholderiales bacterium | reverse complement strand
CCCCGCCGACATGAAAATGACAGCCGTAATGGGCCGTCTTACAGATCAATGGGTTAGACCTACTTCTGCAAGTATTTTCGGAATTCCGAGGGTCCGTCTGGACGGTCCACCTGCTTTCCCGAGGCGTTCAGGCCGGCGAGGCACCAGCCCCGGGTCTCAAGAACAATATTTCTTCACGTTGTCCCGGACCCGCTCCTTGGCCGCGGCGCGCTTGGCGTCGTCGAGGGCCACCATCTCGCCCTTCTCGTCCTTGTAGATCACCGGGGCCTCGCCGCTGAGCAGCTCCTGCTGCTTCTTCTCGAACTCGCATCGGGTCGCGCGTTCCTCGCTATTGGCCGCCGGCTTGCTCTCCGGCTCCTTCGCTTTCGCGGGCGCATCGGCACTTCCGGACGGCGGCGGAACGTTCATCTTCGTGGCGTCCGTGCCCACGGGCGGCGTCTCGCCGTACTGGACGCGTCCCTTGTCATCGACCCACTTGTAGACCTCGGCGTGCGCGCAGAGCGCGACGCACGCGGCGAGCCATGCGAGCCTTCTCATGGAACCCTCCTTTGGCGATAACCCCCCTGGTGGGCGGCTATCCTGGAATGGCGTCCCCACGGGGATTCGAACCCCGGTTATCGCCGTGAAAGGGCGGTGTCCTAGGCCTCTAGACGATGGGGACAACGACTGAAAACCGAATCGGGTTGGTGGAGGTAAGCGGGATCGAACCGCTGACCTCTTGCATGCCATGCAAGCGCTCTCCCAGCTGAGCTATACCCCCGACCGAGTCCGAAATTATAGCGACTTCGACCGACTCGCGCAAAGCCGGCGGTCGGATTCACGCCTGCGACGCGCGCTCGAGCCGATCGAGGACCACTTCGCGCTTCAGCGCGGCGGCAATCGCGTCGATCGCGGGCGTCTGCAACTGCCCGGTGAGCGCCACGCGAAACGGCATCATCACCTGCGGCATCTTCACCTTGCGCTCTGCGACCGTCTCCTTGAGCTTCGCGCTCACGTTGGGCGCGGTCCAGGCCTCGATCGAGCCCAGCTTCGGCGCGAGATCGCGAAGCACCTCGCGGCCGGATTCGTTCAGGTGCTCCTTCGCGGCGGCATCGGCGTGCGCGGGCTCCGCCATCGACATCAGGAACCTCTCGTGGTCCGCGAGCACCTGGAACTTGGCCCTGCCCGCGGCCGTCATCGCGACCGGATCCATCACGGAGGCGATGAACCTGTAGACCTCGGGCTTCTCGCGCTCGAGCCGCGCGGCGAGGTCCGCGTCGGGAATCCTCTTCATGTATTCGGCGTTCAGCCACTTCAGCTTCTCCGGGTCCCAGCGGGCGGGCGACTTGCTCACGTGCCTCAGGTCGAACCACTCGACGAGCTGTTCTCGGGAGAACATCTCTTCATCGCCGTGGGACCAGCCGAGGCGCGCGAGGTAGTTCACCATCGCGTCGGGAAGGAAGCCGTCGTCGCGATACTGCATCACGTTCACGGCGCCGTGGCGTTTCGACATCCGCTGCCCGTCGTCGCCCAGGATCATCGGCACGTGGGCGAAGATCGGCAGGCTCGCATCGAGCGCGTGGTAGAGGTTGATCTGGCGCGGGGTGTTGTTCACGTGGTCGTCGCCGCGGATCACGTGGGTGATCGCCATGTCGATGTCGTCGACCACGACTCCGAAGTTGTAGGTCGGCACGCCGTCTGCGCGCAGCAGCACGAGATCGTCGAGCTCGTCGTTGGAGACGGTGATCGGGCCCTTCACGTGGTCGTCCCAGGTGACGTCGCCCGCGAGTGGATTCCTGAAGCGCAGCACCGGCGCGCGGCCCGGCGGCGGCGCTTCCTTCGAGTCGCGCCAGCGCCTGTCGTATCGCGGCTTCTCGCCGCGAGCGACCTGTGCCTCGCGCATCGCGTCGAGCTCCTCCTTCGAGCAGTAGTCCCAGTACGCGTGGCCCTTCGCGAGCAGCAGCTCAGCCACCTCGCGATAGCGCGTGAGCCGCTGCATCTGGAAGAACGGCCCCTCCGAATAGTCGAGGCCGAGCCATTCCATCGCGTCGAAGATCGCCTGCACCGACTGTTGCGTCGAGCGCTCGAGATCGGTGTCCTCGACGCGCAGCACGAAGGCGCCGCCGTGGCGCTTCGCGTACGCCCAGTTGAAGAGCGCGGTGCGAGCGCCTCCGAGATGCAGATACCCGGTGGGACTGGGGGCGAAGCGGGTGCGGATCAACGGATCACGGCTCGCGCATTCCGCCCGTGCGCCCGGTGGTGATCGTTGCGATCTTGCATGGGGTCCGCCTTGCTTGGTTGGCTCTGCTCATTCCGGCAATGTCGCGCCAATTTTACCAGTAGAGCCGCGTCGGGTTGTCGACGAGCAGCTTGGCGCGCAGCGTCTCATCGAGCGCGAATCGCGGAATCAAATCGACGAGGCCCCCGTCGTCCGGCATCTCGCGAACGTTCGGGTGCGGCCAATCGGTGCCCCACAGGACGCGGTCCGGCGCGGCGGCCACGAGCGCGGCAGCGAACGGCAGGGCGTCGGCGAAATCGCCGAGCGCCGTCGACACGCGCTCGGCTCCGCTTACCTTGACCCAGGCGAGGCCGTTCTCCAGCAGGCCGAGCAACCGCTTGAAAGGCGCTTGTGCGAGCCCCTCGCCTGCCGCTACGCGGCCCATGTGATCGATCACGAAGGGAAGCTCGAGCGCGCGCAGGAAGCCCTCGTGCTCGACGAGGTCTTCCGCGTCCAGGTGCAGCACCAGATGCCAGCCCATGGGAGCGATGCGCCGCGCCATCCGCTGCACCGTCGCGGGATCGGGGGCGCCCCCCAGGTGGCGCACGAAGTTGAAGCGCACGGCGCGAACCCCGCCCCCATGGAGGGCCTCGAGCTCGGTGTCGGAGATCGCGGTGTCGACCATCGCCACGCCGCGAAGATTGGCGGGATCCCGCGAGATCGCGTCGAGCATGGCGCTGTTGTCGGCGCCGTGAACGCTCGCCTGCACGAGAACCGCGCGGGAAATTCCCAGGTGACGATGCAGGGCTGCGAGCTTTTCCGCCGGCGCGTCGGGCGGCGTATAGCGGCGGTTGGCCGCGTAGGGAAAGCGCGCCGCCGGTCCGAAGACGTGGCAGTGCGCATCGCACGCGCCCTGCGGCAGGACGAACTGCG
>JADGRS010000414.1 GCA_017880705.1 Burkholderiales bacterium | reverse complement strand
TTGAGCGTGGAGCTCGGCAAGACGATCACGCCGGGCTTCGAGGCGCTGGTGTTCAAGGCCTCGCGCGGCATCGAGGACATCTACGAGCTCACCTACATCCGCAAGGACGGCAGCCGCTTTCCGGCGGTGGTGTCGGTCACGGCGTTGCGCGACGCCCACGAAGCGATCATCGGCTACCTCATGATCGGCACCGACAACACCGCCCGCAAGCAGATCGAGGCGGAACAGCAGGTGCTCGGGCAGCGACTGCGCGATCACCAGTTCTACACGCGCTCGCTCTTCGAATCCAACATCGACGCCCTGATGACGACCGATCCGTCGGGCATCATCACCGACGTCAACAAGCAGATGGAGGCGCTCACCGGCTCCACCCGTGACGAGCTCATCGGCGCGCCGTTCAAGAGCTACTTCACCGATCCGGATCGGGCGGAGGCGGGCATCAAGCTGGTGCTGAGCCAGAGAAAGCTTACCAACTACGAGCTCTCCGCACGCGCCCGGGACGGCAAGGTCACCGTCGTCTCCTACAACGCAGTGACCCTCTACGATCGCGACCGGAAGCTGCAAGGCGTCTTCGCGGCGGCGCGCGACATCACGGAGCGCAAGCAGCAAGAAGAGCTGATTCTCAACCTAGCTTCATACGACCCGTTGACGCGCCTGCCGAACCGCCGCCTGTTGAACGACCGGTTGACCCAGGCGATGGCCGCGAGCAAGCGCAGCGGCCGCTATGGCGCGCTGATGTTCATGGACCTGGACAACCTGAAATCGGTCAACGATACGCATGGGCATTCCGTGGGCGATGCGTTGCTGATAGAGGTGGCGCAGCGGATCTCCAGTTGCGTGCGCGATACGGACACCGTCGCGCGCTTCGGCGGCGACGAGTTCGTGGTGGTCCTGGGCGAGCTGGATGCGGACCGGGCCGAGTCCCTCAAGCTATCGGGCATCGTCGCCGAAAAGGTCCGCGCCGTCCTCGACAAGCCCTTCGCGTTGAAGATCAAGAAGGGGGACAAACCGGAGGCGACTCTCCAGCATCATTGCACCTCGAGCATCGGCGTGGGGCTATTCCTCGGTCACGAGTTCGGCCCCGACGAGATCGTCAAGCGAGCCGACACGGCCATGTATCAAGCCAAGAAGGAGGGCGGAGGCAATTCGATCCGCTTCGTCGATTCGTAACGGCCCGGCGCTCATTCCTTCCTGATCGCGTGCCCGCCGAACTCGTTGCGCATCGCGGCTAGCAGCTTGTCGGAGTAGGAATCGCTGTCGCGCGAGCGCAGCCGCTCGAGAAGCGAAAGCGTGATGACCGGCGCCGGCACGTCGAGATCGATCGCTTCGGCCACGGTCCAGCGTCCCTCGCCCGAATCCTCCACGTAAGGCGCGATGCCGGCCATCTCGGGATTCTTCTCCAGCGCCGCCGCGGTGAGATCGAGGAGCCACGAGCGCACGACACTTCCGTGCCGCCAGATCTCCGCGACCTGGTGGAGATCGAGCCCGAGCTCGCGCTTGTGCTTCATGATCGAGAAGCCTTCCGCGTACGCCTGCATCAATCCGTACTCGATTCCGTTGTGGACCATCTTGGTGAAGTGGCCCGAGCCCACGGGACCGACGCGCCCCCATCCGCGATCGTGGGCGGGCGCGAGCGTCTCGAAGATCGGGCGCAGCCGCTCGACCGCCTTCGCGTCGCCGCCGATCATCATGCTGTAGCCCTCGGCGAGGCCCCAAACGCCGCCGCTGGTGCCGCAGTCGACATAGTCGATCTTCCTCTCGGCGAATTTCGCGGCACGCCGCATCGTGTCCTTGTAGTTGGAGTTGCCGCCGTCGATCACGGTATCTCCCGCGGCGAGGAGCGGCAGCAGGCCCGCGAGCGTCGCCTCGGTAATCTCTCCCGCGGGCACCATGAGCCACAGGACTCGCGGGGCCGGAAGCTTCGCGACGAGCGCCGCGAGTGAATCCGCGGGATCGGCGCCGTTCTCCGCGAGCGCCTTGTGCGCCTCGGGCTTCGGGTCGAAGACCGCGAGCCGGTGTCCGCCGCGCATCAGGCGCTGCGCCATGTTGGCGCCCATGCGCCCCAAGCCGATCATGCCGAGTTGCATATCCATCTCCGTCTCGCGCGTAAAAGGCATCATATCAATGGAGGAATGCCGCGCGGGCCGGTCATGAGAAACTGACGGCCATTCACCCGACAGGAGGATCCCATGAAGAAGCTCATCCAGTGGGTTGCCGTGGCGCTCGCCATGGCGGCCACGGCGGCGTTCGCGCAGGGCAGCGGCAAGATGGAGCTCCTCTGGCTCGGCCAGTCGTGCTTCCGCATCACCACGCCCACTGGCAAGGTGATCGTCATCGATCCGTGGCTCAAGGGCAATCCCAAGACGCCCGCGGCGTACAAGGACCTCGACGCGCTCGGCAAGGTCGACCTCATTCTCGTGACCCACGCGCACGGCGATCATTTCGGCGACGCGCCGGAGCTCGCGAAGAAGAACAACGCGCCGGTGTGGGGCCCCGCGGGACTCGGCTCGACGATGCAGGCGCTCGGGATTCTCCCGGTGGAGCTCGCCCCGCGCATGGGCAAGGGCGGCACCATCCTGCCGTGGGGAGCCTCCGGCGTGAAGATCACCGCGACCCATGCGGACCACTCCTCGGAGCTCGTGTGGAAGAACGCCGAGGGCAAGGACCAGGTGTACGTTGGCGGCGAGCCCGTGGGCTACATCATCGAGATGGAGAACGGCTTTCGCATCTATCACATGGGCGACACGGGACTGTTCACCGACATGAAGTTCATCGGCGAGCACTACAAGCCCGATCTCCTCCTGATTCCGATCGGCGGCCACTTCGTGATGAATCCGGTGGATGCGGCGTTCGCGACGAAGGAATGGATCAAGCCCAAGTACGCGATGCCGATGCACTACGGCACCAATCCCTATCTCAAGGGCACGCCCGAGGAGTACATCAAGGCCATGGGGGATTCGAGCGTGAAGGTCTACCAGATGGCGCCGGGGGACAAGCTCCAGTTCTGACGTTTTTCCCACGAAGGAGGGAATGACAGGTAATTGCCGATGAAGCAGGGCATCGTCGCCGTCGTCGCGCTCCGGGCCGCGGGCTGCGCTTCGCAGCCGCCACGCGCGACGGCGCCGCCGCCCCAGGCGGCATTTAGC
>JADGRS010000413.1 GCA_017880705.1 Burkholderiales bacterium | reverse complement strand
CCGCGATGACGCCGGCCAGCACTCGCGCATCCTGGAATCCGAGGTTCACGC
Organism: Burkholderiales bacterium; assembly: GCA_017880705.1. Taxonomy (GTDB): domain Bacteria; phylum Pseudomonadota; class Gammaproteobacteria; order Burkholderiales; family Usitatibacteraceae; genus Usitatibacter. The sequence continues at coordinate 3,100 of JADGRS010000413.1, read as the reverse complement.
CCTGTCCCGCGAGGGGATGCACGGCGTGGGCGGCGTCGCCCACCAGCGCCACGCCCGCCGCGACGGGCTCGGCGACGCGCACCGAACGCAGGTTGAAGCGCGCGGTGGGGGAGATCAACCGCAGCTCACCCAGCTCGCCGCGCCCCGCGTCGCGCACGCGCCGCTCGAGATCCGCGGGCGCCAGGCCCAGCAGCTCGTCGGCGCGCGCGTCGGGGGTCGACCACACGATGGAGATCCGCCTGCCCGGCAGCGGCAACCACGCGAGCACGCCATCGGACCGGAACCATTGCCGCGCAACGGCGCCGTGGTCCCTTTCAGCCTCGAAATTCGCGACGACGGCGGACTCGCCGTACGGTTGCTCCTCGAACGCGATGCCGATCTTCGCCCGCACGAGCGAATCGGGCCCGTCGGCGCCGACCAGCAGATCGCCTTCAATGCGCTCGCCGTTCGCAAGCTCGGCCCACGCGCTTCCCGCATCGGCGCCGAACGCGACCGCGGCGACGCCGCGCTGGAACGTCACATGCCCGGATTCCTTCGCGAGCGAGTCGAGCGATTCCGCAAGCCGGCCCGTCTCGACGATCCACGCGAGCGCGCTTCCCGGCCGCGACGAAAATGCGAGCCGCGCATCGGCGTCGCCGAAGATCTCCATGCGGCGCACGGGCGCGACGCGACGCGGGTCGAGCCTCTCCCAGGCGCCCAGGTCGCGCAGGAAATCGCGCGTGCCGGGGCTCACCGCGAAGATGCGCACGTCGAAATCGTCGGGCCAGGGCGCGTTGCGAGCCGCCGCGCCCTCGATCACCTGCACCTCGCAGTCCGTGAGCGCGCAGGCGAGCGCGAGCCCCACAGGCCCGCCTCCCGCGATCACTACGCGAGGGCGCCTCACTCCCAAGCGCGACTCCTCAATCGGATGCTCCGTGGATCATGCGGGCGGCGAGCGCGCGGCGCGCCGGCGGGATGAGGTCGAGCGCGGTGAGCGCGAGTCCCCTGCCCCAGGTCGGAACGCGCCGGCCGTCGGCGAATGCGGAAGCGAGGAAATCCGTGAATGCGATGCCGCGAGTCGCATCGCGGCTGCGCGAGCGCCGGTACGCTTCCAGCATCGAGGCGTTGCCGACATCCTGCGCCGGGACCGATGCGATGGCGGCCGCGAGCGCCGCGGCATCGCGCAATCCGAGATTCAATCCCTGCCCCGCGATCGGATGCAGCGCCTGCGCGGCGTTGCCCACGATGGCGGTGCGCAGCGCCACCGGGACGTTCACCGCGCGCAGGCGCAGCGGAAAGGACGCGCGCCCTTCGATGGAAGTGAAGCGCCCCGCGCGATCGCCGAAATGGGACTGGAGCTCTTCGAGAAAACTTCGTTCGTCGAGCGCGAGCAGCCGCTTCGCCTCCCCGGGCGCCGCGGTGAATACGAGCGCGTAGCGATCCTCCACGGGGAGAAGCGCGACCGGTCCCTGGGGCGTGAAGCGCTCGTAGGCGCGATCGCCGTGCGCCCGGTCGGTGCGCACGCTGCCGATCACCGCGCTTTGCGCGTAGTCCTTCTCGTGGAAGGCGATGCCGGGAATCTTCCCCGCGTTGGCGCCGCCGTCGGCGAGGACCAGCAAGCGCGCATCGATCTCCTCGCCCGTGGCGAAGCGCAGGGCCGCCTTGCCCGGATCGAGGGCGATTCGCTCGCACAAGCTTGCGTAGCGAACCTCGATCGCGAGATCCCGAAGGCGGCGCGTGAGCGCCTCTTCGAGGGCCGCATAGGACACGGTGTAGCCCAGCGCGGGCAGCCCCTGGTCCGACGCCTCGAGAAGCGTGCGGCCCGGACCACCCTTCTGCGAGATGTGGATCGAGGCGATGGGCGTTGCGTGCGACGCGGGCCACGCGCCCGCATCCTCGAGCAGCATTCGCGACGCGTGCGAGAGCGCGAGGATCCGCGACTCCCCGGACGGCGCGGAGCGCGCCTCGAACACCCCGATGCGAAGCCCCGGCGCGGCGCTCAATGCCGCCACGGCCGCGCCGACTGGACCGGCGCCGACGACGGCGACGTCGAGGCTGGCCATTCAGCGGTCGAGGATGGTCGCCTCGACGTCCTTCACCGTCTTGGGGCAATCGGCCGAGAGGATCTCGCGGCCCTTCGCGGTGACCAGCACGTCGTCCTCGATGCGCACGCCGATATTCCAGAAGGCCTTCGGCACGTTCCCGGCGGGGCGGATGTAGCAGCCCGGCTCGACCGTGAGGACCATGCCGGCCTTCAGCTTGCGCCATTTGCCCTTCTGCATGTAATCGCCCGCGTCGTGCACGTCGAGCCCGAGCCAGTGGCCGGTGCGGTGCATGTAGAACTGCTTGTACGAGCCGTCCTCCAGCACCTTGTCGACGCTGCCCTTGCAGAGCTTGAAGTCGATGAAGCCCTGCACCAGCACGCGCGTGGCCGCATCGTGATAGTCGACGAAGTCGGCGCCGGGCTTGACCGCCTTGATCGCGGCTTCCTGCGAGGCGAGCACCAGCTCGTAGACGTCGCGCTGCACGGGGCTGAAGCGCCCGCCGATCGGAAACGTGCGCGTGATGTCCGAGGCGTAGCTGTCGAGCTCGCAGCCCGCGTCGATCAGCATGAGCTCGCCCTTGCGCAACTCGGCGGAATTTTCGCGATAGTGAAGCACGCACGCGTTGGCGCCGGCCGCGACGATCGATCCGTACGCGGGGGCGCGAGCGCCGTTTCGGCAAAACTCATGGATCAGCTCCGCCTCGATCTGGTATTCGCGCATGCCGGGGGAGGCCGCGCGCATCGCACGAGCGTGCGCCGCGCTCGAGATCTGCGCCGCGCGGCGCATCACCGCGAGCTCGTTCTCGTCCTTGAACAGGCGCATGTCGTTCACCGCGGCGCGCACGTCGCGGATCTGGTCGGGCGCGGTCACGCCGCTGCGCACCTTGGCGCGCACGCTATTCAGCCATCCGGCGACGCGCAGGTCCCATGCGGCGTCGAGGCCGACGGGCGTATGGAGGGCATCCTGGTTGCCGAGCAGCTCCTGGACGCGCTCGTCGAGCTCGGCGTACGGATAGGCCTCGTCGAAGCCGAAATGCTCGCGCGCGAGCTCCGGCCCGTGGCGGAACCCGTCCCAGA
>JADGRS010000412.1 GCA_017880705.1 Burkholderiales bacterium | reverse complement strand
ACCCACGGCGGCGTCGCGCGGCGGATGATCGACTTCGCGACCTCCACCATCGGCCACTTCCACGGCGGTCTCGCGCTCGCGGGGATCTTGGCCTGCGCGATGTTCGCGCTGGTCTGCGGCTCGAGCGTGGCGACGGTGGTGGCGATCGGCTCCATCATCCTTCCGGAGATGGTGAGGAACGGCTACCCGATGCGCTTCGGCGCGGGCGTGATCACCGTCGCGGGCTCGCTCGGCATCCTCATGCTGCCCTCGATTCCGAAGGTCATCTATGCGGTGGCGACCAACACCTCGATCGGCGCGCTCTTCGTGGCGGGCCTCTTCCCGGGGATCCTGCTGACCATCATGCTTTGCGTCGTCACGTGGTGGCTCGCGAAGAAGCGCGACTACCCGCGCATGGAACGCAAGGGCTGGCTGCAGCGCTGGCAGGCTTTCCGCAAGAGCATCTGGGGCCTCATGCTGGTGGTGATCATCATCGGCGGCATCTACTCGGGGCTCTTCACCGCTACGGAGGCCGCGGCGATGGCGGCCGTGTACTCGTTCTTCGTGTCCGTGTTCGTCTACAAGGACCTGAAGATGAAGAACGTGCCGCGGGTGCTGCTGAACAGCGCCAACATGTCGGCGATGCTGCTCTACATCATCACCAACGCGGTGCTCTTCTCCTTCGTCCTCACCAACGAGAACATCCCCAACGCGCTCGCCCACTGGTTCCTCGCCAAGCAGCTCGGGCCGATCGAGTTCCTGCTGATCGCCAACCTGATGCTGCTCGTCGCCGGCAACTTCATGGAGCCCTCGTCGATCATCCTCATCATGGCGCCGATCCTGTACCCGACCGCGGTGAGCCTCGGCGTGAACCCCGTGCACCTGGGCATCCTCATCGACGCCAACATGGAAGTGGGGCTGTGCCATCCGCCCGTGGGCCTGAACCTCTACGTCGCGTCGGGGATCTCGAGGTTGGGAATCACCGAGCTCACCAAGGCGGTCATGCCGTGGCTCCTCACGATGCTGGTGTTCCTCGTGATCGTCACCTACTGGCCCGAGCTCTCGCTCTGGCTGCCGCGCAAGATGGGAATGATGTGAGGCTGCTCGCGTTTGGCGCGTGTCTCGCGCTTGTCCCGGTTTCCGCATGGGCCGCCCTGAGCGACGAGATCCAGGTCTACGACGACGACATCAACGCGCCGCACGAATTCGGCCTCGAGCTTCATGCGAATACGACACCTGTGGGGCGCAGCACTCCCGACTATCCAGGCGAGGTCGTGCCAAACCACGGGCTTCGCCTCACGCCCGAGTTCTCCTACGGATTGACGCGCGCCTGGGAGGCCGGTCTCTATGTTCCGACGAGCTTCGATCCCCAGGGGCGCGGCTCGCTCGCGGGATGGAAGCTTCGCCTCAAGTGGCTGCCGATTCACGGCGACGAAGGCGCCGCGGGTTGGTTCGCGGGCGCCAACGGGGAGCTCTCGCGCCTGCAATCGAAGTTCTCGGCCTCGCGCGACGCGTTCGAGCTGCGCAACATCATCGGCTATCGCGCCGACGCGTGGCTCCTCGCCGTGAATCCCGTTTTCGGCTGGGACCTTTCCCCGGGCTATCGGGGCGCGCCGGATTTCTCGCTGGGCGTGAAGGCGACTCGCAACATCGCTGAGAAAGTGGCCGTGGGGGCGGAGTACTACTCGGAAATGGGAAAGGCGTCCCACATCCTGCCGCTGCGCGATCAGGCCAACACGCTGTTCGCGGTGATCGACACGCAGGTCAAGTCGATCGGCCTGAACTTCGGCATCGGGCGCGGCCTCACGGGCTCGGCCGACAAGTGGACGGTGAAGGCGATCTTCGCGATTCCGCTTTGAGGTCGGGCGTGCAGGCGCTTGCATTTCCGTGTTCCTGATATCCTGCCTTTCCGTTCATTGGACACCCCCCCACAGAGGAGGAACGAACATGAAAAGAACCGTTCTCTTGCGCTTCACGGCAGCGGCATTCGCCGCCGTGACGCTGGCATCGTTGGCCCAGCAACCCGCCGCCCCGGGAACACCGCCCGGTCCTCGCGCGCCGCCCGGCGCTCAGCCCGCTCCTGCCGCGGCGGCGCCGTCGTGGCAGCAGGGCCGCTCCAAAGAGCAGGACGCCTCGCTGCTGCATCCCATCGCACCGATCCTCACCGGCAGGCCCGCGAGCGAGCTTCAGCTCGACAAGCTCAAGGTTCCGCCCGGATTCAAGGTCGAAGTCTGGGCCGAAGGCGTGCCCGAGGCGCGCTCGCTCGCCCTCGGCGACAACGGCACCGTGTTCGTCGGTAACCGCAACCTCAAGGATGTCTATGCGATCGTCGATCGCGGCGGCAAGCGCGAGGTGAAGAAGATCCTCTCGGGCCTGAACGCGCCCAACGGCGTGGCGTTCCACAAGGGCACGCTCTACGTCGCCGAGCGCGGCCGCATCACTGCTTACGACGGCATCGAGGGCAAGCTGGACAATCCGCCCGCGGCCAGGGTCGTGATCGACAATCTCGATCCCTCGCAGCAGCCCGGGCACTTCTGGAAGTTTCTCGCCATGGGCCCCGACGGCAAGCTGTATTTCAACATCGGCGCGCCCGGCAATATCGTGATGCCGGCCTACTACCAGGCGTCGATCAATCGCGTCGATCCGCAGACGGGCGTCATGGAGAGGGTCGCGCAAGGCGTGCGCAATTCGGTCGGCTTCGACTGGAACCCGAAGACCAAGCAGCTCTGGTTCACGAACCACGGGCGCGACTGGGTCAGCGACGAAATGCCGAACGACACGCTGAACAGGGTTTCCGCCAAGGGCATGAATTTCGGTTATCCCTTCTGCCACCAGGGCGATTTCCTCGATCCTGATTTCGGCAAGGGACGCACCTGCAAGGAGTTCGACGCGCCGATGGCGAAGCTGGGCCCGCACATCGCCCCGCTCGGCATGCGCTTCTACAACGGCACGATGTTCCCGGCCGAATACCGGGGCAACATCTTCATCGCCATGCACGGCTCGTGGAACAAGACCAGCAAGATCGGCTACAACGTGACGCGCGTGGTCCTGGATGAGAAGGGCGGCGTCGCCAAGATGGAACCGTTCCTCGAAGGCTTCCTCACCGATCCGAAGGCCGATCCGCCGATGTGGGGCCGGCCGGTCGACGTGATGGTGATGCGCGACGGCGCCATGCTGGTCTCC
>JADGRS010000411.1 GCA_017880705.1 Burkholderiales bacterium | reverse complement strand
AGCTTCACGCCCCGCTGCACCGCGTGCGAGACGACCTTCGAGACCACGTTCACCGCCGCATGCTCGACGCCCGGGATCCCCGCGACGCGCTCGGCGACTTGCCGGCGCACCGTCTCGATCACGCCGCGGGCCGGGTAGCCGAGCACGACGTCGAGCGAGACGCGCGCGCCCTCGACCTTCACGTTCTTCACGCTCTTCGACTCGACGTAGTTGCGCCCGGTGACCGGGTCGATCAGCTCGGAGAGCGCTGCGAGGATGTCCTGCTCGGTGGGAGACATGCGATGGGTGCCAAAAGCGGAAGGCTTCAAGCAGGATTCTAAAGCAATTTGCTATCATCGCAGAGCCTCGAAAATCCCACTCAATGCCCAGAAAGCTTTTCGTCACCACGGCTCTGCCGTACGCCAACGCCCCGTTCCACATCGGGCACATCATGGAGTACGTGCAGGCGGACATCTGGGTCCGCTTCCAGCGGCTGCAGGGCCACAAGGTGAACTTCGTTTGCGCCGACGACGCGCACGGGGCGCCCATCATGCTCAAGGCCGAGGCCGAGGGCGTCACGCCCGAGGAGCTCGTCGCGAAGGTCGCCGAGTCGCACCGGCGCGACTACCAGCGCTTCGGCATCAGCTTCGACAACTTCTACTCGACGCATTCCGAGGAGAATCGCGAGCTCTCCGCCGAGATCTTCCTCGCGCTGCAGAAGGCCGGATTCATCGAAACGAAGACGATCGAGCAGTTCTTCGACCCGGTGAAGAAGATGTTCCTGCCGGACCGCTACATCAAGGGCGAATGCCCCAAGTGCGGCACCAAGGACCAGTACGGGGACTCGTGCGAGAACTGCGGCGCGGTCTACGCGCCCACCGACCTGAAGAATCCCTACTCGGCCCTCACCGGCGCGAAGCCCGTGCTGAAGAAGTCCGACCATTTCTTCTTCAAGCTCTCGGACCCGCGCTGCGTGGAGTTCCTGCGCGCCTGGACCCAGGACGGGAAGCTCCAGCCCGAAGTCGCCAACAAGGTGCGCGAGTGGCTCGACAGCGGCCTGAACGACTGGGACATCACGCGCGATGCGCCCTACTTCGGCATCGAGATCCCCAACGCGCCGGAAAAATACTTCTACGTGTGGCTCGACGCGCCGATCGGCTACCTCGCCTCGCTCCGCAACTACCTCGAGAAGAAGGGCCAGGATTTCGCGAAGTACCTCGCCGACCCGAAGGTGGAGCAGATCCACTTCATCGGCAAGGACATCATCTATTTTCACACTCTGTTCTGGCCCGCGATGCTCAAGTACTCGGAGCGCAAGGTCCCCGACAACGTCTACGTGCACGGCTTCCTGCAGCTTTCGGGGGAGAAGATGTCGAAGTCGCGGGGCGTGTCCGTGAGCCCGCAGCGATACATCGACATCGGCCTCAACCCGGAATGGATCCGCTACTACTTCGCGGCGAAGCTGAACGCCCACGTCGAGGACATGGACTTCAATCCCGACGATTTCCTGGCGCGCATCAATTCCGACCTCGTCGGCAAGTACGTGAACATCGCGAGCCGTGCCGCGGGCTTCATCGGCAAGCGCTTCGGCGGGGTGCTCTCGGAAGAGCCCTTGTCGGCCGGGCGGGAGCTGAAGCACAAGATGCGCGGCAACCTCGCCGCGCCGGTACCCGACGACGAGCAGGCGCCGGCGATCCTGTTCGAGGTGCGCAGCTTCGCCGACGCGATCGCCGCGGACTACGAGGCGCGCGAGTTCAGCAAGGCGATCCGCCAGATCATGTTCCTCGCCGACCGCGTGAACCAGTACGTCGACGAGCAGAAGCCGTGGGAGATCGCCAAGGAAGCGGGCCAGGACGCGGCGCTGCAATGGTTCTGCACGCTCTATCTCGAGCTCTTCCGCATTCTCACGATCTACCTGAAGCCCGTGCTGCCGAAGGTCGCCGAGGAGGTCGAGGAGTTTCTAGGGCTGAAGCCCCTGGCTTGGGAAGACGTCGGCACGCCGCTCAAGACCGGCCACAAGGTGCAGCCGTACCGCCATCTCGTCTCGCGCATCGACTCGAAGCAGATCGACGAGCTCCTCGAGCCGCCCGCCGAGGCGAAGCCCGAGCCGCCCGCCAAGGCGAGCGTCGTCGCGGAGGCTCCGGAGTTCAAGCTCGAGCCCATCGAGCCGCCGCGGCCTCCGGTGATCCTGCCCGTGGGCGACACGATCTCGATCGACGACTTCTCCAAGATCGACCTGCGCATCGCGCGCATCGTCGATGCCGAGCTCGTGCCCGATGCGGACAAGCTCCTCAAGCTCACGCTCGACATCGGCATCGAGTCGAATCGCACGGTGTTCGCGGGAATCCGCACGGTCTACACGCCCAAGGACCTCATCGGCAGGCTCACGGTGATGGTCGCGAACCTGGCGCCGCGCAAGATGCGCTTCGGCGAGTCACAGGGCATGGTGCTCGCCGCGGGCGATGGCAACTCGATCTATCTCCTCGCCCCCGATTCAGGCGCGATGCCGGGCATGCGCATCAAATAGGCGAAGAAAGGCCGCCGGCAGAGCCGGCGGCCTTTCGCAAGTGCGCCTTGCGGGTGATTCGAATCAGTTGTACGTGAGATCCTTGACCTGGTCCTGCGGAAGCTCGGCGGCGTTCAGCGGGGCGGCGGTGTTCAGTGTGGCGATCGTCGTGGCCTGCGCGCGGGGCGCGGCGGCGGTCGAGTCCTTTTGCCCGGCGCTCACCGGCATGAAAGTGACGCTGCCCACGATCACAAGTGCGAGGAATCCTGTAGCTAGCTGCTGCTTCGTATTCAATTTGTTCTCCCTTGGCTGTTTGACGGCTGCGTTTCCGCTCGACCACGGGACCCATCTTTCTCCGATCGCGCCGCCGTGCCTGTTAACGCAGTCACAAAAGCCCACGGCGCGGAAATACAGTTGTAAGAATGGCGGCGCCGCGCCGCTGCGCCCGAAAATGCCCGAGAATCGGCGCCATGCCCTCCCGTGAGCCCCAGCGTCCTCCGCCCTACGCGACCGATCGCGAGGTCCTCGAGCGGGAGGTCGACATCGAGGTCTTCCGTTCCAGCGGGCCGGGCGGCCAGCACGTGAACAAGACCGAATCGGCGCTGCGGATCATCCATCGGCCGTCGGGCGTGGTGGTGATCTCCCGCGACTCGCCTTCGCAGCACCGCAATCGCGAGACCGC
>JADGRS010000410.1 GCA_017880705.1 Burkholderiales bacterium | reverse complement strand
TTGAACAGCACATTTTCCATCACGTAGCTGCCATAGGGCCGCTGGAATTTGAATTCCTGCCCCTTGAAAGAGACGTCGTAGAAGCCCCACGTCTTGGCCGTCAGCACCGAGGGATAGCCCATCTCGCCCGTCTTCGCGATGAGCGCCAGGCGCACCGCGCGCGAGGTGGCATCGCCCGCGGCCCAGCTCTTGCGCGAGCCCGTGTTCGGCGAGTGGCGATAGGTGCGAAGCGACTGCCCGTCGACCCACGCGAGCGAGACGGCGTTGACGATCTCGTCGTGGGTCAGGCCGAGCATCTGCGCGACGACAGCGGTCGAAGCGACCTTCACCAGCACCACATGATCGAGGCCCACCTTGTTGAAGCTGTTCTCGAGGGCGATGCAGCCCTGGATCTCGTGGGCCTTGATCATGCCCGCGAGCACGTCGCGCATGGTGAGCGGCGCCTTGCCCGCGGCGATCGCGGTGCGCGAGAGCCAGTCGGCGGCCATGAGGATTCCGCCGAGGTTGTCCGAGGGATGGCCCCATTCCGCGGCGAGCCACGTGTCGTTGAAGTCGAGCCAGCGGATCATGGCGCCCAGGCTGAACGCCGCCTGCACGGGGTCGAGCTGGAAGGAGGTCCCGGGGACCTTCGCGCCGTTCGGAACCACCGTGCCGGGCACGATGGGCCCGAGGAGCTTGGTGCACGCCGGGAAGGAGAGCGCCTCGAAGCCGCAACCGAGCGTGTCGATGAGGCAGTAGCGGGCGGTCTCATAGGCGTCCTTCGACGTGATCTTGTACTTCGTCACGTAGTCGACGATGTCGACGATGACCTTGTCGGGGTTGGGCCTGACGTTGCTGATATGTGCTGACACTTTTTGTTTTCTTCCTGTTCGGCGGTTACTTGCGCTTGGCCAGGGGAACGAACTCCAGGTTCTCGGGGCCGGTGTAGTTGGCGGAGGGACGGATGATCTTGCCGTCGATGCGCTGCTCGATCACGTGCGCGGCCCAGCCGGAAGTGCGCGAGATCACGAAGAGCGGCGTGAACATCGCCGTCGGCACGCCCATCATGTGGTACGAGGTCGCGCTGTACCAGTCGAGGTTCGCGAACATCTTCTTCTCGCGCCACATCACTTCCTCGACGCGCGCCGAGATGTCGAACAGCTTCATGTTCTTCGCGTCCTGGGAAAGCCGCCGCGCGACTTCCTTGATGACCTGGTTGCGCGGGTCGGCGATCGTGTAGACCGGATGCCCGAAGCCGATGATCACCTGCTTCTCGCCGATGCGCTTGACGATGTCGCGCTCCGCCTCGGCAGGATTGTCGTAGCGCCCGATGGTGTCGAACGCGAACTCGTTGGCGCCGCCGTGCTTCGGGCCCTTGAGCGCGCCGATGGCGCCGGTGATCGCCGAGTACATGTCGGATCCCGTGCCGGCGATCACGCGCGCGGTGAAGGTGGACGCGTTGAACTCGTGCTCGGCGTACAGGTTCAGCGACGTGTGCATCGCGCGAACCCACAGCTCCGAGGGACTTTCGCCGTGCAGGAGGTGCAGAAAATGCCCGCCGATGGAGTCGTCGTCGGTCTCGACCTCGATGCGGCGTCCCGAGTGCGAGAAGTGATACCAATAGAGAAGCATCGAGCCTAGCGAGGCCATCAAGCGGTCGGCGATATCGCGCGCTTCGGCGAGCTTGTGCTCTCCCGGCTCCGGCAGCACCGATCCCAGGGCGGAGCATGCGGTGCGCATCACGTCCATGGGGTGCGAGTTCGCGGGAATCGATTCGAGAATGTCCTGCACGTCTGCCGGAATGCCGCGCAGCGCCTTGAGCTTCCTCTTGTACGCGGCGAGCTCGGCCACGTTGGGAAGCTTGCCGTGCACGAGGAGGTGGGCGATCTCCTCGAATTCCGCCGCTTCGGCGATGTCGAGGATGTCGTAGCCGCGGTAGTGCAGGTCGTTTCCGGTACGCCCGACGGTGCAGAGCGCGGTGTTGCCCGCGGGCACGCCGGAGAGCGCCACGGACTTCTTGGGTTTCGGGGTGGCGGCGGTGGTGGGATCGGCGGTGTCGGTCATGTCGGGTCCGTTGGATTCGTGGCGATCACTTGGATTTCGCGAAGAGCGCGTCGAGCTTGTGCTCGTAGTCGTGGTAGCCGAGGTACTTGTATAGGTCGTCCCGCGTCTGCATCGCGGATACGCTGGCCTTCTGCGTGCCCTGGGCGCGCAGCGTTTCGTAGACGCCCAGGGCGGCGAGATTCGCCGCCCTGAAGGCGGAGAGCGGATAGAGCGCGATGGCGATGCCCGCGCCGCGCAGTTCGTCCAGCGTGAAGAGCGGCGTCTGGCCGAACTCGGTGATGTTGGCGAGCACCGGGACCTTCAGCGCGTCGCAGACCCGCTTGTACATGTCGAGGCCGGTGATCGCCTCGGGGAAGATCGCGTCGGCGCCGGCCTCGACGCAGGCGCGCGCGCGCTCGAGCATGCGCTCGAACCCCTCGGAGGCGAGGGCGTCGGTGCGCGCGATGATGAAGAAGTCGGCGTCGGTCTTCGCGTCGACCGCCGCCTTGACGCGATCGACCATCTCCTCCTTCGAGACGAGCTCCTTGCCGGGGCGGTGCCCGCAGCGCTTGGCGCCCACCTGGTCCTCGATGTGAATGGCCGCGGCGCCGAACTTGATCATCGACTTCACGGTGCGCGCGACATTGAACGCGCTCGCGCCGAAGCCGGTATCCACGTCGACCATCAGGGGCAGGTCGCACGCGTCGGTGATGCGGCGCACATCCGTCAGCACGTCGTCGAGGTTGGAGATGCCGAGGTCGGGGACGCCGAGCGAGCCCGCCGCCACGCCGCCGCCGGAGATGTAGATCGCGCGGTAGCCGCTCGCCTTCGCGAGGATCGCGTGATACGCATTGATCGCGCCCACTACTTGCAGCGGCTTCTCGTCCTTCAGCGCTTGCCTGAATTTCTTTCCTGGTGTCATTTTATCGCTATCGCTTTCAAGACGGCCACACGGAGACCACGAAGGTTCCACGGAGGGCACCGAGTAAGGCCAGGTGGTGTGTCGTTGGCATCTGTGGATCCATATCGATGTATTTCACTTTCGAAGGCTCTCCGTGATCTCCGTGCGAACTGCGTGGTCTCCGTGTGATCGTCTTGAGTCTTCTAAAAGAAAGCAGCGGCAGCGTCGGCGGCAAGCGCGACGCCGGTAAT
>JADGRS010000092.1 GCA_017880705.1 Burkholderiales bacterium | reverse complement strand
GAGCGATGCGCCGATCGTGGCGCTCTTCGGACGATCGGGCTCCGGAAAGACCACGCTCATCGAGTCGATCGCCGTGCTCGTGCGTCCCGCGAGCGGCCGCATCGTGATCGACGGACGCACGCTCTTCGACAGCGAGCGCGGCATCGATCTCGCGCCCGAGGCCCGGCGCGTGGGCTACGTCTTCCAGGAAGGGCTCCTTTTCCCCCACCTCTCGGTCCGGGGAAATCTCGCATACGGCGAACGCCTCGTGTCCGCGCAGGAGCGCTTCGTGGATCGTGAGCGCGTCGTCGCGCTGCTGGGCCTCGCGACGCTGATGGACCGCCACCCCGCCACGCTCTCGGGCGGCGAGAAGCAGCGCGTCGCCATCGGCCGCGCGCTCCTCGCGAGCCCGCGCATCCTGCTGATGGATGAGCCGCTCTCGTCGCTCGACGCCGCGCGCAAGGCCGAGATCCTGCAGTACGTGGAGCTCCTGCGCGACGAGCTGAAGCTGCCGATCGTGTACGTGAGCCACATGATCGAGGAAGTGACGCGGCTTGCCGACAGCCTCGTGATGATCTCCGAGGGAAAGGTCATCGCATCGGGGCCGGTGGCGGAGCTCCTGAGCCGTCCCGAGTCCCAGGCCTACAGCGGGCGCTACGACGCCGGCGCCGTGGTCGAGGCGCGCGTGGCGCGGCTCGACGAGCGCTTCGGCCTGTCGGTGCTCGCGTTCGACGGCGGAGAGCTTGTCGTCCCCAACGTCGACGCGCTTCCCGGCGAGCCGGTGCGCGCCCGAATCCGCTCGCGCGACGTGTCCCTCGCGCTGGAGCATCCACGCCGCGTGAGCATCCAGAACATCTTCGAAGCCACCGTGGTTTCGATCGACGGGGAATTCGGCGCGATCGTGGACGTGCAGCTGCGCGTGGGCGCGACGCCTCTCGCGGCCCGCGTGACCCGCAAGGCGGCCACCGAGCTGGGACTCGCCCCGGGCAACCGCGTTTTCGCGATGGTGAAGGCGGTGTCGATCGACCGGCGCAGCGTGGGATTCGCCTGACGCCGGGATAGGCACTCGACTTCATATGGGTGGCGCCGGCCCGGGCTGGGACAATCGGGCATGCACGACATCCTGTCGAGCTTCGCGCTCGCCCTGAGTCTCATCGCGGGCGGCGACGCGGAGCTGTGGCGCATCGTCGCCCTCTCCCTCGAAGTGAGCCTCGCCTCGGCGGTGTTCGCCTGCGCGCTGGGCCTGCCGCTAGGGGGGCTCGTCGCGGTGCGCGAATTCCCGGGGCGGCGCGTCGTCATCGTCGCGCTGAACGCGCTCCTCGGCCTGCCTTCCGTGGTGGTGGGGCTCGTGGTCTACCTGCTTCTCTCGCGCGCGGGACCGCTCGGCTCCCTGGGAATCCTCTTCACGCCGCGCGCCATCGTTCTCGCGCAGACGCTCCTCGTCCTGCCCATCGTCGCCGCGCTGGCGCGCCAGTTCGTCGAGGACGCGTGGCACGAGTATCGCGAGCAGCTCACCTCGCTCGGCGTGTCGGCCGTGCGCGCGGTGCCGACCCTGCTCTGGGACCTTCGCTACTCGCTCCTCACGGTGGTGCTCGCGGGGTTCGGGCGTGCCGCCTCGGAAGTGGGCGCCGTGATGATCGTGGGCGGAAACATCGACGGCGTCACGCGCGTGATGACCACCGCGATCGCGCTGGAGACGAGCAAGGGCGATCTCCCGCTCGCGCTCGGGCTGGGCGTGATCCTGCTCTCGATGGTGCTCGCCCTCAATGCCGCCGCATACGCGATCCGCGAATGGAGCGCGAGGCACCATGGCTAGCGCGCCGCTCTTTCCGCTCGAGGCGCGCGGGCTCACCGTGGTCCTCGGAGGTCACACGGCGATCGAGCGCATCGACTTCGTCCTCGACGCCGGGGCGCGCATCGCGGTGCTCGGCCCCAACGGCGCGGGCAAGAGCGTGCTCCTTCGCGTGCTGCACGGCCTCATCGCGCCCAGCGCGGGCGAGGTCCTGTGGGCCGGCTCCGCCGCGCGCGCGCGCGACCAGGCGATGGTATTCCAGCGCCCCGTGATGCTGCGTCGCTCGGCGCTCGCCAACGTCGAGTTCGCCCTCGCCATGAACGGCGTGCGAGGTCCGGAGCGGCGGGCGCGAGCCCGTGACGCCATCGAGCGCGTGGGGCTCTCGAGCCTCGCCGCGCGTTCTGCCCGCGTCCTCTCGGGCGGCGAGCAGCAGCGGCTCGCGCTCGCGCGCGCGTGGTCACTGCGCCCGCGCGTGATCTTCCTCGACGAGCCCACCGCGAGCCTCGATCCCGCCGCCGCGTCCGAAGTAGAGCGGGTGATCGGCGAGATCCACGCCGCCGGCACCGCGATCGTCATGACCACCCACCACCTCGGCCTCGCGCGGCGCGTGGCCGACGAGATCGTCTTCCTCCACGAAGGCCGCCTTACGGAGCGCACGGCGGTCGAACGCTTCTTCAACGCACCGCAGTCGCCCGAAGCGGCTCGATTCCTCAAAGGAGAATTGCCATGGAACAAGTCGTCGCCAGAGCCCTCAGCCGATTGAGTTTCGCCTGGATCGCCGCGTCGGTCGTCGCCGCGGTGCTGCTCGCTTCGTCGCCGAGCACGCCGGCGCAGGATTTCATCACCGTCGCGTCGACCACGTCGACCGAGCAGTCGGGCCTCTTCAAGCACCTGCTGCCCGAAGCCCGCAAGGCCACGGGCATCGAGGTGCGCGTCGTTGCCGTGGGCACCGGCCAGGCGCTCGACATGGGACGCCGCGGCGACGCCGACGTGGTGTTCGTGCACGACCTCGTGGCCGAGGAGAGATTCCTCGCGGAAGGGTGGGGCGTGAAGCGCTATCCGGTGATGTACAACGACTTCGTCATCGTGGGCCCCAAATCGGATCCCGCCGGCGCGAAGGGCAACGATGTCATCGCCGCGCTGAAGAAGATCGCCGCCGCCCAGGCGCCCTTCGCCTCGCGCGCGGACAACAGCGGCACGCATGCCGCGGAGTTGCGCTACTGGAAAATGGCGGGCATCGAGCCGGCCCGAATGAATCCAAAGGCCGCGTGGTATCGCGAGACGGGCTCCGGGATGGGACCCACGCTCAACACCGCCTCGGGCATGAACGCCTATGCGCTCGCCGACCGCGGCACGTGGCTCTCCTTCAAGAACCGTGGCGAGCTCGTGATCCTGGTCGAGGGCGACACGAAGCTCTTCAACCAGTACGGCGTGATGCTGGTGAATCCCGCGAAGCATCCGCACGTGAAGAAGGAGCTCGGGCAGAAATTCATCGACTGGATCGTCTCGCCCGCGGGCCAGGCGACGATCGCCGCGTACAAGATCGAGGGCGAGCAGCTCTTCTTCCCCAACTACAAGCCCCAGGGCTGACGCGCGGGTGAGCCATAATGGCTCCATGATCCAGATCGACATCCGCCCCGTGTGGCGCTTTCGCGCCGGGACCGACCGGGAGTTCGACTTCCAGCTGATCGCGATCCTGGGCGAGATCGACTCGAGCTCGAAGCTCGGCCAGGCCGCGGAGCGCGCCGGGATCTCCTATCGCCACGCGTGGAACCTGGTTCGCAGCTGGGAAGAGTTCTTCGGCGTGCCGCTCGTGGTGAAGGAGCAGGGGCGCGGCACGCGGCTCACGGCGCTGGGCAAGCGCCTCCTGTGGGCGGGGCAGCGCGCCCAGGCGCGCCTCGCGCCCGAGCTCGACAACCTCGCCGCGGAATTCGCGCGCACGCTGAACGATTCGCTGTCGGAAGCCTCGCCGTATCTCGTGATGCACGCGAGCCACGATTTCGCCGTTGCGGGGCTGCGCGGGATCTCGGCCGCCTCGCGCGTGGCGGTCGACCTGCAATACAAGGGAAGCTTCGACGCGCTCGCGTCCCTGCGCCGCGGCGAATGCGACGTGGCGGGCTTCCACGTTCCCGAAGGGCCTCTCGGCTCGCTCATGGCGCGGCGCTACGCGGAATGCCTGCCGCTCGCCGAGTACCGCCTGGTCTCGTTCGTCACGCGCACGCAGGGACTCATCGTGCGCGCCGGAAACCCGAAGTCGATCGCCACGGTCGCCGACCTGTGCCGCGCCGACGTGCGCATGGTGAACCGCCAGCGCGGCTCGGGTACGCGCGCGCTGCTCGAATTCCTCATCTCTTCGCAGGGCCTCGACCGCGCGCGCATGAACGGCTACGACACCGAGGAGAGCACGCACGGCGCCGTGGCGGCGCTCGTCGCGGGCAACCAGGCCGACGTGGGCTTCGGCGTCGAGGCCGCGGCGGCGCAGTATCGCCTGGGCTTCCAGCCGATCTGCACGGAGCGCTACTTCCTCGCGTGCCGCGCCATGGACCTCGATTCGCCGGCCATGAAGGACCTCAGGGACTCCTTGCGAAGCCCCGCATTCCTCGACCTCATCGCATCGTTGCCGGGATATTCGGCTACGGGCGCGGGGCAAGTCGTCGAATCGTTCGATTCGATCTCGACCGTCCCGACCGCCTGAATTCGCGATGGGAGCGGCTCGCGCCACCGCGCTCGCGCTCCTCGTGTCCACATTCGCGCACGGAGCCGTTGCTTCCCGGGAATTCGTCGACGACGCCGGCCGCAAGATCGCGCTGCCCGATCGCATCGAGCGCGTGTATGCGGCGGGCCCGCCCGCCTCGGTGCTCGTCTTCGCGCTCGCTCCCGAAGTGCTGATCGGCTGGACGCGCGCCTTTCGCGACGACGAGGCGCAATGGGTTCCCGAGAAGTACGCGAAGCTTCCGGAGCTGGGCCGCCTCACCGGTCGCGGCAACACGGCGAACGTTGAAGTCGTGCTGAAGCAGAAGCCCGACATCGTCATCGACGTGGGCTCGACCAGCGCGACCTTCGCCTCGCTGGCCGATCGCGTCCAGTCGCAGACGGGAATTCCCTACGTTCTCCTCGATGGACGGCTGGCGACGACGCCGCGCCAGATCGAGACGATCGCGTCGATTCTCGGAGCCGAGGAGCGCGGCCGCGAGCTTTCGGCGTATTCCGGCCGTATCCTCGATGGCCTGCGCGAGAAAATCGCCGCCATCCCTGCCGACAAGCGTCCCGAGGTCTATTACGCGCGCGGGCCCCAGGGGCTCGTCACCGGGCTCGAGGGCTCCATCAACGTCGAGATGATCGAGCTCCTCGGCGCGAATAACGTGGCCGCCGGCGAAAAGGGCGGCCTCGCCAACGTGGGCCTCGAGCAGGTCGTGTTGTGGGATCCGGCGATCATCGTCACCAACGATCCGAATTTCTATCGCGACGTGTGGAACCTGCCGGTGTGGAACAGCGTCGACGCGGTGCGCAAGAAGCGCGTGTACCTCTCGCCGCACCTGCCGTTCGGATGGTTCGACTATCCGCCGGGCGCCAACCGCCTCATCGGCCTGCTGTGGCTCTCGGACATTCTCTATCCCGAGCTCTTTCGCCACGACCTCGCGCGCGACGTGACGGAGTTCTACCGGCTCTTCTATCATCAGGCACCGACGGCGGAACAGGTCACTCGATTGCTCTCCGAGCCGGGCGTGGCGCCACGATGATGCTCGCACCCGCGCGCTTTGCGCTGGGCCTCGCGGTCTCGGCCGCCGCCCTCCTCGCCCTCGTCGCCTGGAGCTTCACGGTCGGGCGCTTCGCGGTATCGCCCCACGACGTCGCGAACGTCCTGTGGTCCTCTCTCCTCGGCGAGGAAAGCGGTCTCGCGCGCAACGTGGACGCGATCGTGCTGCAGGTGCGGGCGCCGCGCGTGGCGGCCGCGCTCGCCGTCGGCGCCGCGCTCGCCGCGGCGGGCGCGGCCTACCAGAACCTCTTCAAGAATCCTCTGGTCTCGCCCGACATCCTCGGCGTCTCCGCAGGATGCTCGCTGGGCGCGGGGCTCGCGGTGCTGCTGTCCCTTTCCATCACGATGATGCAGGCGTTCGCCTTCGTGGGCGGCCTCGTCGCCGTGGGCCTCGTCGTCGCGATCGGCACGTGGATCCGCGGGCGCGATCCGATTCTCACGCTGGTCCTCACCGGGGTCGTCGTGGGCTCGCTCTTCGGCGCGGGCGTCGCGCTCGTGAAATACGTCGCCGATCCCTACAACCAGCTTCCCGCGATCACATTCTGGCTCCTCGGAAGCTTCACCGGCGCGCTGCCGCGCGACCTGCCCGTGACGCTGGTTCCGATCGCCGCCGGCGTCGCGCTCATCTGGCTCCTGCGATGGCGCATCGACGTCCTCGCGCTGTCCGACGACGAGGCGCGCACTCTCGGCATCGACGTGCGGCAGCTTCGCTTCGTGGTAATCGTCGCCGCGACGCTCATCACCGCCTCCGCGGTCGCGCTCGCGGGAACTATCGGCTGGGTAGGCTTGCTCGTTCCCCACGCGGCACGCCTCGTCACGGGCGCCGCATTCGCGCGCGTCCTGCCCCTGTCGCTGGTGCTGGGCGCGGGCTTCATGCTCGCGGTGGACACGGCGTGCCGGACGCTGTTCGCGACCGAGATCCCGCCGGGCGTCGTCACCGCGTTCGTCGGAACGCCGGTGTTCATCGCGCTTCTCGCGCTGACCTTCAGGCGCTCGGCATGACGCTCGCCACGCGTGCATTGGCCTATGGATTCCCGTCGCGCACGGTCGGGCGCGACGTGGACCTCGCCTTTCCCGAAGGCGAGATCGTGTGCCTCCTCGGGCCCAACGGCGGCGGCAAGACGACGCTCCTGCGAACGCTGCTGGGGCTTCTTGCGCCGCTCGCCGGCGAGGTCACCCTCGACGGCAAGCCTCTCGGCGCTTGGCCCGCCCGCGATCGCGCCACGCGGCTCGCCTACGTTCCGCAGGCCGCCGAGAGCTACTTTGACTTCAGCCTCGCCGAGATGGTCGAGATGGGGCGCACCGCCCATCGCGGCATTTTCGCCACGCCCGGCCCGCTCGACCGGAAGATCGCGCGCGAGGGCCTCGCGCGGCTGGGCATCGAGCGCCTGGCCGATCGCCCCATCCACGGCGTGAGCGGCGGCGAGAGGCAGCTCGCGCTCATCGCGCGCGCGCTCGCGACGCAGGCCTCGCACCTGCTCATGGACGAGCCCACGGCGAGCCTCGATTTCGCGAACCAGTCGCTCATCCTCGACGAGGTCGCCCGCCTCAGGGCGTCGGGCGCCGCGATCCTCTTCACGACGCACCACCCCGACCATGCGCTGCGCATCGCCGACCGCGTGATCCTGCTGCGCGGCGGGGCCGTGCTCGCCGAGGGCGAAACCTTCGCCACGCTCAATTCGGAAAATCTTTCCGCGTTATACGGCAGGCCCATCGACGTGGCCGAGGCAGTCTCCCCGGATGGAAGCCGGCGGCGCACTTGCATCGCCCGTGAGTCCCCTCGTTTGAATTAACCTATGGCGGCGAGGAACCCCGGCGCCGTGCGACGATCAAGCGGATGGAAAGGCAGGCAATGAGCGCGACGACCCGCAACGCCAAGAAGGCGAGTGCAAGCGATTACACCGGCGCCGCCGCGAAGGCGCCGCCGCTGCGCCGTTTCGGTCGCGCCGAGGACCTGGGTCTCGCGCCGCGCGAATACGCGACGCTCAAGCGCTTGCAGACGCCCGCGAGCATCCAGGCATTCATCAACGCGATCCCGATCAACCACGAGGTCGGCGGAGAGACGGTGCTCTCGGTGCGTGAGGTCCTGAGGCAGAGGCGCGCGCACTGCATCGAAGGCGCGATGGTGGCCGCCGCGGCCCTGTGGGTGAGCGGCGAGCCTCCCCTCGTGATGCACCTCGACTGCGACGAGAGCGATTACCCGCACGTGGTGACGCTCTTCCGCCGCTCGGGAGCATGGGGGGCGATCTCCAAGACCAACGGGGCTCCCCTGCGCTATCGCGATCCGATCTACCGGACGCTGCGCGAGCTCGCGCTTTCGTATTTCCACGAATACTCGAACCGGCGCGGCCACAAGACGCTGCGCAGCTATTCGGTGCCGTTCGACCTGCGCCGCCTCGACCCCGGGTTGTGGGTGACCGCGACGAAATCCTGCTGGGAGACCCACGATCGCCTGGTGGTGCTGCGCCACTTTCCCCTCATCTCGAAGCGGCAGGAGCGCCTTCTGGCGAAGCGCGATGCATTCGAGCGCAAGGCGTCCAAGCTCGTCGAATATCCTCGGCCGAAAGCGGCGGTCGCCTAGGGCGCCCGCAACGCGGATTCGACGGTCTCGTTCGAAAGCTCCGGCAGGCGCAGTGGCGGGGGCGCATTCGCGGGCAGCTCGCCCAGCGCGCATTGCAGCCACACGGTGTCGCGCACGATCGGCCGGTAGATCGCGAGGATGGCCTCGGCGTCGGCCCTCGTCGCAAGCCGGATCATGGGACGCGAACCGGCGGCTGGTCGCGCTCGCGCCGCATCACGCACTCGCTTTCGCACTCGGGCGGCTTCACGATCTTCCAACGCGTGAAGCCGGCCTTCTCGAAAGCGCGGATCGACGCGAGATTGCCTTCGGTCGGGCTGGCGACGCAGGCGGCGATGCCCTCCGCGGCGAAGACCACCTCGTCGACGAACTGGCGCAGCACGCGCGAGCCGAGCCCCCACCCGATCAGCTTCTCGTCGCCTATGAACAGGTCCATGCATGCCACACCGGCGCCGCTGCCAATCTGCGCCGCGTAATCGGGGAAATGCGCGAGGTCGTACGCCTGGATGTAGCCCGCCTCCCGGCCGTCGACGCTGAAGACATATGCCTTCACCACGTTATCGTCCTGCGTGCGCGGGCCGTACTTCGCGACGACTTCCATGAAGGAGCTCGGAGTCGGCGCGTAGCCGCGCACGACGTGCGGCTGGAGGAGCCACAGGAAGACCTGCTGGAGGTCGTCCACGGCGAGACGGCGAAACGCGATGGCGGGCATCACTATCGGATCTCCGCGAGGAGCCTCTCGATCGACTGCTCGGCCTGTCGAACGTAGCCGCCGGCGAAGAGGTTCGCATGGTTGAGCACGTGGTAGAGGTTGTAGAGATCGCGCCGCGTGGCGTAGCCGGCCTCGAGCGGCCACTCGGCGCGATACGCCGCGAGAAGGTCCGGCGGGAAGCCGCCGAAGAGCTCGGTCATCGCGATGTCGGCCTCGGAGTCTCCGACGTACACCGCGGGGTCGAAAACCGCCGAATGGGCGGCGTCGCTCGCGGCGGCATTGCCGCTCCACAGGTCTCCGTGGAGCAGCGACTTCGTCGCCGCATGGCCGCGCAGCAGCTCGTGGCAATCCGCGGCGAGGCGTTCGCCGCGGTCGATCATGCGCGAGGGCAGGCGATTCTTCGCCGCGAAGCGAAGCTGCGGGTGGAGCCTCTTGTCGCGCCAGAACGCGTTCCAGTCGTCGGACCAGCCGTTGCGTTGCGGCGATGCGCCGATGAAGTTGTCGTGCTCCCAGCCGAAGCGCGCCTGGGGAATGCGGTGTTGCGTCGCGAGCGCCGCGCCGAGGTGCGACGCGCTCGCGGCACCGAGCGGCGCGAGCTCGAGCCACTCGAGCACGATCCACGAGCGCTCGCCATCCTCGCCGTGGGTGAGGACGCGCGGAACATGCAACGCGTTCGCGGCGGCGATCGCGGCGAGGCCGCCGGCTTCCGCGGCGAACATGGGAGCGCGCGCGGCGTCGTTCACCTTCGCGAAATAGCGTTGCTCGCCCAGCGCCGTCCTGCCGGTGACGTCGAGCGCGGCATGGATGCATCCGCCGCTCACGGGATGCATCCCGATGACGTCGAAAGGCGTTCCGGTGGCCGCACCGATCGCCGCACCGAGCGACTTCGCGACGGGATCGG
>JADGRS010000409.1 GCA_017880705.1 Burkholderiales bacterium | reverse complement strand
GGCAGCGCGCGCCGTCCGAGGCGACTCCGCTCTCCGGTGGCGAGCGGGCGGCGCCGCGATCGCCGGGCCTCTTCGCGCGAATGGTCGCTGCGTGGAAGGAGCGGCGCCGAAACTCCACTACTAGCAGCGCGCCGGCGTTTCCCGAGGCGCCCCGCGAGACGCCGCAGGAATTCGCGGCGCGCGCGGAGCTCTTGCCGTCCGGCATCGAGGTCCAGACCTACGTCGACCAGGTGAGCGTCGAGGAGGAGGTGCCGCGCGCGCAGGCCGCGGTGACGCAGGCGTCGGACCTTCTCGAGCAACTCGTGAACGACATCCGCCTCGGGCAGAGCTTCGAGGTCGAGCGCGTGCAGGAGATCGTCGACGACATGGTCGAGAGCATCGTGCGCAATCCCGACGCGGCGATGTGGATCGCGCGCCTGCGCCGCGAGGACATCTCGACCTATGGGCACGGCCTGCAGGTGTCGGTGTACCTGACGTCCTTCGGGCGCCACATCGGATTCCCGAAGCCGCAGCTCTCGCAGCTCGCCCAGATCGGGCTCCTCCTCGACATCGGCAAGATCAAGCTGCCGCGCTGGCTTCTCGAGAAGGAGGGGCGCCTCACGGCCGAGGAGTACGAGGAGGCGAAGCGCCACGTCGCCCACGGCATCGCGATTCTCTCGGAGACGCCGAACATGGACCCGGAGGTGCTCGAAGGCATCGAGCAGCACCACGAGCGCATGAACGGCAGCGGCTATCCGAACGGCAGCGTGGGCGACGAGGTCGGCATCTACGGGCGCATGGCGGGCATCGTCGACACCTTCGCCGCGCTCACCAACCATCGCCCCTACGCGGCGGCCTCGTCCTCGTACGAGGCGCTGCGCAGCCTCAGCGGCTGGGCGGGCGAGTTCTTCCACGAGCCTCTCGTGCAGCAATTCGTTTCCTCGATCGGCGTCTTTCCCGTAGGCTCGCTCATCGAGCTGTCCACCGGTGAAGTCGCGATCGTGGTCGCGCACAACAAGGTGCGGCGCCTGAAGCCGCGCGTGCTGGTCGTGACCGGTCCCGACAAGACGCGCTCGCCGCATCCGGCGATGCTCGATCTCCTCTACGACACGAAGAGCGGGGGCGACGAGCCGGTGTTCATCAAGCGTGGGCTTCCCGCCGGGGCGCACGATCTCGACCTGAAGGATTTCTACCTGGCATGAACGCTTGAGCGCTCCTCCCGTTCCCCCGCCGCCCGCGCCGGCCGCCGATGCCGCGGCGCCGCAGACCCGCGAGGACCTGTTGAAGATCCTCGATCGCGAGACCGCGGTCGCGCGCGCCACCAACGGGCGCCTCGCGGTGCTGCTGGTCGAGCTGCGCCGCGTCGACCGCCTGCAGGCGCTGCTGCGCGGGCCCGCGCCCGCGGTCACGATGTCACTGGTGCTCGATCGATTGCGCAAGGCGCTGCGCGAGGAAGACCGCATGGCCGCGATCAGCGACGAGCAGGCATGCGTCATCCTGCCGCGCATCGCCCATCCGAGCCAGGCAACGCTCGCGGCGGTGAAGATCCTGCGCGTGCTCGACCGTCCCATCGCGCACGAGGGCGGCTCGGCGGTGCTACGGCCCTGCGTGGGCATCGCGACCCTTCCGGAGCACGGCTTCGATCCCGCGGAATTGCTGATGGCGGCCGACGTCTCGCGCCACATCGCCGCGACGCGCGAAGAGGGATATCACGTCTACCAGGGCGACGAGGCCGTCGAGGCCGAGGTGTATCACGGGCTCGACCTCGAGCTGGAGCGCGCGCTGCGCGCAAACGAGCTCGAGGTTCACTACCAGCCGATCATCGAGGTCGCGACGGGGCTGCCGGCAGCCGTCGAGGCGCTGGTGCGCTGGCGCCACCCGAAGGCGGGCGAGATCCCGCCCAGGACCATCGTCGGCATCGCCGAACGCACCGGGCTCATCGGATCGCTCACCTACTGGATCCTCAACTCGGCGCTGCGGCAGGCGTCGCAATGGCGCGCCGAGAGGATCGCGCCGCGCCTTGCGATCAACCTTTCCGTGAGCACGCTCACCGACCACGAGCTCCCCGCGGTGGTCGACCAGGGCATCCGCACCTGGGGCATGGATCCCGCGCGCATCTCGCTCGAGATCGCCGAGAGCTCGATGATCGCCGACGCCGAGCGCTCGGTCGCGATCCTCACGCGCCTCAAGGCGATCGGGGTGCGCCTGTCGATCGACGACTTCGGCTCCGGCTTCTCGTCGCTCTCGCACTTCAAGCGCTTCCCGATCGACGAGATCAAGATCGACTGCCCGTTCGTGCAGGGCCTCGTCGGCGACAAGGGCGACCGCGCGGTGGTCGCGAGCGCCATCGACCTCGCGCATCACTTCGGTCTTTCCGTCGTCGCCGAGGGCGTAGAGCGCGACGAGACGCGCGCCGCGCTGCGCAGCCTCGGCTGCGAGCTCGCGCAGGGAAATCTCTTCAGCCCGCCGCTCACCGCGGCGCAGCTGCGCGAGTGGTGGATGGCCCATGCGCCGCTTGCCTGAGAAGTCGCCGTGAAACGCGGCTTCTACACGATCATGGCGGCGCAGTTCTTCTCGTCGCTCGCCGACAACGCGCTGCTCATAGCCGCGATCGCGATGCTGGTCCAGCTGGAAGGGCCGCCGTGGCTCACGCCCTTGCTCAAGTTCTTCTTCACCATCTCGTACGTGGTGCTCGCGTTCCTCGTCGGGGCTTTCGCCGACTCGATGCCCAAGGGGCGCGTGATGTTCGTCACCAACATGGTGAAGGTGGTCGGCTGCGGGCTGATCCTCTTCAACGAATACCTGCGCATCGGCGACATGCACGGCTATTGGCTGGTGCTGCTCGCCTACGCGGTGGTGGGCCTCGGGGCGGCGGCCTATTCGCCCGCGAAGTACGGGATCCTCACGGAGCTCCTCCCTCCCGAGATGCTGGTCGTCGCCAACGCCTGGATCGAGGGCCTCACGGTGGCATCCATCGTGATCGGCAACGTGGTGGGCGGAATGCTCATCGGGCCGAAAGTATCCTCGGTCCTGCTCAGCTTCGACTTTCCCTTCATCGACACCAGCATCGACACGGCGCCCGAGGCCGCGATCGTGGTGATCGCGGTCATCTACGTGGTCGCCGCGCTCTTCAACCTGGCGATCCCCGACACCGGCGCGCGCTATCCGCACCAGGAGCGCAACCCGGCGAGGCTCCTCGTCGACTTCTC
>JADGRS010000091.1 GCA_017880705.1 Burkholderiales bacterium | reverse complement strand
TCCCGCCGGCGATGCGGCATCGACTTCAGCGGGCCCGCAGGTTGGGCCCGTTTTTCATTGATGTAAGCATATGATATACTTGGGAAAATGATCAAGCAGCGCACTCTCAAATCGATCGTTCGCGCCAGCGGCGTGGGCGTTCATACCGGCAAGAAGGTGGCCCTCGCCCTGAGGCCGGCACCGGCCGACACCGGCATCGTCTTCTGTCGCTCCGACCTTCCCGGCAATCCGGCGATTCCCGCCAGGGCGCTCAACGTCACCAACACCACCATGGCGACGGTGATCGAGAAGGACGGCGCGCGCGTCTCCACCGTCGAGCATTTGATGTCGGCCTTCGCCGGCATGGGCATCGACAACGCCTTCGTCGACGTCTCCGGCGAGGAAGTGCCGATCATGGACGGCAGCGCCGGCACTTTCGTCTTCCTGATCCAGTCCGCCGGAATCGAGGAGCAGGCCGCGGCCAAGCGCTACCTGCGCGTGCTGAAGAGAGTCGAGCTCGAGGACGGCGACAAGAAGGTGCGCCTAGAGCCCTTCGACGGATTCAAGGTCGGCTTCACCATCGAGTTCAGCCACCCGGTGTTCGACGCGACGACTTCCGAGGTCGAGATCGACTTCGGCGACGTCTCGTACGCGCGCGACGTGGCGCGGGCGCGCACCTTCGGCTTCACGCAGGAAGTCGAGATGCTTCGCTCGAAGGGCCTGGGACGCGGCGGATCCCTCGACAACGTCGTCGTCATCGACGATTTCCGGGTGCTCAACGCCGAGGGGCTGCGCATGGACGACGAGTTCGTCATGCACAAGGCGCTCGACGCGGTGGGCGACCTCTACATGCTCGGGCGGCCGCTGATCGGCGCGTTCTACGGCCACAAGTCGGGCCACGCGCTCAACAATCTCCTCGTGCGCAAGCTCCTGGCCGACGCGACCGCGTGGGAAGAGGTGACCTTCGACAACCTCGAGTCGCTGCCGCGCGCATTCGCCAAGCTGCAGCTGCAGTAAAACTGGTGTCAGAGACCAATTTTCGCTGGATGAAAACTGGTCTCTGACACCTACTTCGAGCGGGTTCTCTTGGTCTGGTCGGGCTGGGCGATGCGTACGAGCGCATCCTTCAGCGGCGAATCAGCGAGTCGGCCGGCGAGCTGCGCCAATTGCTCGACCGGCATCGGCGAGCGCGATATTTTTTTCGCCGGAGGTTTCGGGATGTCAACTTGAACTTCGATGCGAATTGAAGTAAGCTCCTGATCCCTTGAATGTTTTGAGGTTTTCCGCGCGAGATCGCGCAACCCCTCGAGCAGCCTCGGTGCGAGATGGCGCAAAGCCGCCGCAACCGGCCCGCTCGACGCGCAAATCACAACAGTCGTTCCGTCAATGGCGCACACGCGGCTTGCTTCGGCGAGGCGCTCGGGTGCAAGACTTCGATAGCGCCGCTGCAGGCGCTTGATGTAAGCGAGCCGCGTTGCCAGCGGCTTGAGGTCGGCGTTTTCGTCGAGGAGTCGTGAGACGGATTCGGTGGCCATGGGGAACGAAGGGAGAGTCGATTGAACATTATTCTCGTTTCGGACAGTCTCGCGAAGAGCCGCTCGGTCGCGCTTTCGCAGACGCAGGTGTTCCTGATCGCATTCGGGATCCTGCTGTCCGGATTCATCCTCGCCATGGCGACCTACGTGGTCACCATGAAATTCGCCGTCGACCTTCGCAATCCGTACCTGCGCGCGCTGCTCGCCTCGCTGCATGAAGACGAGGTGAAGAAGTCGGAAGCCGAGATGCAGGACAACCTGAGCTCGCTCGCGGTGAAAGTGGGCGAGCTCCAGGCACGCATCATGCGCCTCGACGCGTTCGGCGAGCGCCTCGCGAAGGCGGCGGGCATCAAGCGCGAGGAATTCCGCTTCGACGAGAAGCCTGGCCAGGGCGGTCCCGCGCCGGTGCTCGGCGGGCACGACCTTTCGGTCACCGAGTTCAACCAGATGCTCGCCGAGATTTCCCGCGTCCTCGACGACCGCAGCGACAAGCTCGGGGTGCTCGATTCCTTCCTGATGGACGATCGCCTCGCGCGCAAGACCATCCCCACGACGATGCCGGTGGAAGGGGGCTACTACTCGTCCAACTACGGCTATCGCCTCGATCCGATCACCGGTCGCTCGACCTTCCACACCGGCGTGGACATCATTGCGTCGCCGGGAACCCAGGTGATGGCGGCGGCGGGCGGCGTGGTGTCGACCGTGGCGTTCGTGCCCGAGTACGGCAACATCGTCGACGTCGATCACGACAACGGACTCACGTCGCGCTATGCGCACCTGTCGAAGAGCCTTGTGAAGGTGGGCGACGTCGTCATGAAGGGCCAGAAGATCGCGCTTGTCGGCGCCACCGGGCGCGTCACGGGGCCGCACCTGCATTTCGAAGTGCGCGAGAACGGCATCCCGTTGAACCCCAACAAGTTCCTGGCGCTCGGCAAGAACGACGTCCTCCTCAACGTCTCGAACAACCCGCACTAGCCGCGCCGGGGCTTGACCTGCGCCGGTCCGGCCCCATCTTTCCTCTATAATTCACGTTTGCCGGCCCTTCTCGGGCCGGTTTTCGCATTTCCGACTCTCACTCCCTCGTGCTCACGACCGCTCTCAAGGCCATATTCGGCAGCCGCAACGATCGCCTCCTCAAGCAGTATCGGAAGACGGTCGAGACGATCAACGCCCTCGAGCCGGATGTGGAGAAGCTCTCCGACGAGCAGCTCGCCGCCAAGACTCCGGAGCTCAAGGCGAAGCTCGCCGCGGGCGCCGCGCTCGATTCGATCCTTCCCGAGGCGTTCGCCGTCGTCAGGGAGGCGTCCAAGCGTGTGCTCGGCATGCGTCATTTCGACGTGCAGCTGGTGGGCGGCATCGCGCTGCACCAGGGAAAGATCGCGGAGATGCGCACCGGCGAGGGCAAGACGCTGGTCGCGACGCTCCCCTCGTACCTGAATGCGCTCGAGGGCAAGGGCGTGCACATCGTCACGGTGAACGACTACCTCGCCAAGCGCGACGCCGAGTGGATGGGGCGCATCCATCGCTTCCTCGGCCTCACCGTCGGCGTGGTGGTTCCGCAGATGGACCCCGACGAGAAGCAGCAGTCGTATCGATCCGACATCACCTACGGCACCAACAACGAGTTCGGCTTCGACTACCTGCGCGACAACATGGCGACCCAGGTGGGCGAGCGCTTCCAGCGCGGGCTTCACTACGCGATCGTCGACGAGGTCGACTCGATCCTCATCGACGAGGCGCGCACCCCGCTCATCATCTCGGGCCAGGCGGAAGACTCGACGGAGCTCTACCGGCGCATCAACGTGCTCATCCCGCGACTCACGAAGCAGGAAGACGAGAAGGCTCCCGGCGATTACTGGGTCGACCTCAAGCAGCACACCGTGATGCTCTCCGAGGAGGGCCACGAGCACGCCGAGCAGATCATGACCGAGGTGGGACTGCTGCAGGAAGGCGCGAGCCTGTACGACCCGACCAACATCATGCTGATGCACCACCTCTACGCCGGCATCCGCGCGCACGCGCTCTACCATCGCGACCAGCACTACGTCGTGCAGAACGACGAGGTCGTCATCGTCGACGAGTTCACCGGGCGGATGATGCAGGGCCGGCGCTGGTCCGAGGGCCTGCACCAGGCGGTGGAGGCGAAGGAGGGCACCTCGATCAAGAACGAGAGCCAGACGCTCGCCTCGATCACGTTCCAGAACTATTTCCGCCTCTACAAGAAGCTCGCCGGCATGACGGGCACGGCGGACACCGAGGCCTTCGAGTTCTCCACCATCTACAGCCTCGAGACGGTGCTGATCCCCACGCACCGCCCGATGGTGCGCAGCGACCTCAACGACCAGGTCTTCATCACCGCCAAGGAAAAGTACCAGGCGATCATCAACGACGTGAAGGAGAAGTACGCGAACGGCCAGCCGGTGCTCCTCGGCACGACGTCGATCGAGAATTCCGAGCTCATTTCTTCAATGCTCGAGCGCGAGAGCTTGCCGCACCAGGTGCTGAACGCGAAGCAGCACGCGCGCGAGGCGGAGATCGTGATCCAGGCGGGCCGCCCGAAGATGGTCACCATCGCGACCAACATGGCGGGCCGCGGGACGGACATCGTGCTGGGCGGAAACCCCGAGCCCGAGATCCAGAAGGTGAAGGACGATCCCGAGCTCGGCGACGGCGAGAGGCAGCGGCGCATCGCCGAGATGCGCGAGGCGTGGCAGAGGCTGCACGACGAGGTGGTGAACGCCGGCGGCCTGCACATCATCGGCTCCGAGCGCCACGAGTCGCGGCGCATCGACAACCAGCTGAGGGGCCGCTCGGGCCGGCAAGGCGACCCGGGCTCCTCGCGCTTCTTCCTGTCCTTCGAGGATCCGCTCCTCAAGATCTTCGCCGGCGAGCGCCTGCAGGCGATCATGCGCTCCCTCAAGATTCCCGAGGGCGAGGCGATCGAGGCGCGCATGGTGACGCGCTCCATCGAGAACGCGCAGCGCAAGGTCGAGGCGCGCAACTTCGACATCCGCAAGCAGCTTCTGGAATTCGACGACGTCGCCAACGACCAGCGCAAGGTCATCTACCAGCAGCGCAACGAGCTCCTCGAGTCGAGGGACATCTCCGAGACCATCGCATCGATCCGCCGCGACGTGCTCGCCGCCACCGTGCAGGAGTTCGTCCCGCCCGGCAGCGTCGAGGAGCAGTGGGACCTCCCCGGCCTCGAGAAGAAGCTCGAGAGCGAGTTCTACATCGCGGCGCCGGTGGCGAAGTGGGCCGAGGCCGACCAGACGCTCGACGAGGACAAGATCGCCGAACGCATCGTCAAGCAGGCCGACGAGGGCTACAAGGCGAAGTTCGCGCCGATCGAGGATTCCGACACCATCCGCAATTACGAGCGCGCGGTGATGCTGCAGTCCATCGACACCCATTGGCGCGAGCACCTCGCTGCCCTCGACTACCTGCGGCAGGGAATCCACCTGCGCGGCTATGCGCAGAAGCAGCCGAAGCAGGAATACAAGCGTGAAGCCTTCGAGCTCTTCGGCTCGATGCTCGACTCGATCAAGCGCGAAGTCTCGCGCCACCTCCTCGCGGTGCAGGTGCGTTCCGAGGAGGAGGTGAAGGAAGCCGAGCGCAGGGCCGAGGAGGCGGCGCACGCGTTGAAGAACGTGCAGTACCAGCACGCGGACTTCGGTCAGGCGCTCGCCGAGGACCAGCCCGCGGCGAATCCGGCGGGCGGCGCGCCCATCGCGCTCGGCGCCGCCGGGACCGCGGACATTCAGCCCTTCGTGCGCTCGTCGCAGAAGGTGGGCCGCAACGATCCGTGCCCCTGCGGGTCCGGGAAGAAATTCAAGCAGTGCCACGGAAAGCTCGCTTGAGGTGGGCGTCGGTATCGTCGTGCGACGCGCGGAGCCCGAGGACTACGAGGGGGTCTGGCGCACCTTCCAGGACGAATCGGCCTATTCGGGCACGCTGCAACCGCCGTTCGCCTCGCGCGAGGTCTGGCGCAAACGACTCGCCGAAATGCCCGAAGGCGACTTCATGCTCGTGGCGCTCGTCGATGGCCAGGTCGTCGGCAACGCCGGCCTTCACGCGGCCGGCAAGTCTCCGCGCCGCGCCCACGCCATGCATCTCGGCATGGCGGTAAGGCAGGAGTGGCAGGGGAAAGGGGTCGGCACCGCGCTTATGCGGGCCCTCACCACACTCGCCGACGGCTGGCTGAACGTGTTCCGGATCGAGCTTACGGTGTACACCGACAACGAGCGCGCGCTCGCCCTGTACCGCAAGTTCGGGTTCGTCGTCGAGGGCACGCACAAATCCTATGCGCTGCGCGGGGGGCGCTACGTCGACAGCCACTCGATGGCGCGGGTGAAGCCCAAGACCCCCCCCGTGTAAAATCCCGGTTTCTCCGGACACAACAAGAATGGCCGTCAATCTCGAGGCGCCGCGCCCTGAAAACCTGCTCAGCATCTCGGGCGTGAGGCTCGGCGTCGCGCGGGCGGGCATTCGCAAGCCCGATCGCAAGGATCTCCTTCTCGTCGCCTTCGACGAGGGCAGCCGCGTGGCGGCGGTCTTCACGCGCAACCGTTTCGCCGCCGCGCCTGTCATCGTCTGTCGCGAGAATCTCGCCGACAGGGACCCGATCCGCGCGATCGTCGTGAACACGGGCGTGGCCAACGCGGGAACCGGCGCCGCGGGCATCGCGAACGCGCGCGCGACGTGCGTGGCGGTGGCGAGTCTCCTCGATCTCGAGAATTCGCAGGTCCTTCCCTTGTCGACCGGCGTGATCATGGAGCACCTTCCCGTCGATCGCATCAAGGCGGGATTGCCCGATTGCGTGAAGGATCTGGCGGCGAGCAACTGGGCGTCGGCGGCCGAAGCGATCATGACGACCGACACGGTGCCGAAGGCGGTGTCGCGCCAGGTGGTGATCGACGGCTGCACGATCACCGTAACGGGCATTTCCAAGGGCGCGGGAATGATCCAGCCCAACATGGCGACGATGCTCGGCATCATCGCGACCGACGCGGCCGTCGGCGTCGATGCGCTGAAGTATCTCGCGCGGCAGGCGACGGCGGAGTCGTTCAACGTGATCACCGTCGACGGCGACACCTCGACCAACGACACGCTGGTGCTCGCGGCGACGGGGCGCGCGGGCAATCCCGAGATCGTGGGCGAGGGAACGGCCGAATTCGGAAAGCTCGCCGTCACCGTGTGCGAGGTCGCGCAGCTTCTCGCGCAGGCGATCGTCCGCGATGGAGAGGGCGCCACCAAGTTCATCACGATCAATGTCGAGGAGGGCGCCACGCGCGAGGAATGCGTGCGCGTCGGCAAGGCGATCGCGCACTCGCCGCTCGTGAAGACCGCGTTCTTCGCCTCCGACCCGAATCTCGGCCGCATCCTCGCCGCGATCGGCAATTCCGGGATCGCCGATCTCGAGCCCTCGCTCGTGGGCCTCGAGCTGGGCGGCGTGACCGTCGTGGAGGATGGCGCGCGCGCGGCGGGCTACGCGGAGGAGGAGGGCAAGCGCGTCATGAAGCAAAGCGAGATCTCCATGACCGTGAGGCTCGGGCGCGGCATCGAAGCCGCGACCGTGTGGACCTGCGATCTCTCCTACGACTACGTGAAGATCAACGCCGACTACCGAAGCTGACAGCCGGCAGGGGAGCACCGATGGCCGATCCGCGCAGCAACGCCCCGCAGCTCGAGAAGTACTACGCCAGGCGCGCGTCCGAATACGAGCAGGTCTACGAGAAGGCCGAGCGGCAGGACGAGCTGGAGTGGCTTCGCGGCCGCATCCCGGCGCTGTTCAGGAACCGCACCGTGCTCGAGGTCGCGTGCGGCACGGGATACTGGACGCAATACATCGCGAAGAGCGCGAAGAAGGTCCTCGCGTGCGACATCAACGAGGCGGTGCTCGAAATCGCGCGCGAAAAGGCCATTCCCGGGGATCGCGTCGAATTCTTCAAGGCCGACGCGGTGACGCTCGAGGGCGTGCCGGGCGGGTGCGACGCGGCGTTCGCGGGCTTCTGGTGGTCGCACGTGAAGAGGAGCGGCATCGAGCGCTTCGTCGCCGGCCTCGCGACGCGCCTCGAGCCGGGCGCGCGCGTCGGCATCCTCGACAATACCTACGTGGAAGGAAGCTCCACGGCGATCTCGCGGCACGATGCCGAGGGCAACACCTACCAGAAGCGCACGGTCCGCAGCGGCGAGGAATACGAGGTCCTCAAGAACTTCCCCACGCCCGAGGAGCTGAGGGCCGCGGTCGCGCCGATCGCGCGCGAGGCGCATCTCGAATCGCTCAACTACTACTGGCTGCTGGTGTTCACGCTGAAATGACGGACGACTGGAAGCGCATCGCCGAGCGCCTCGACGCGTTTCTCGCTCGCGTCGAGCGCCTGCTGCCCGCATCGCCGGGCGAGCCCGACTGGAAGGCCGGAGCCGCGTATCGCTGGCGCAAGAACGCGCGCGGCGGCTACCTCGAGGCGGTGCGCCATCCGCATGCCATTCGCTTCTCGGACCTCAAGGACATCGACGAGCAGAAGCGCCGGCTTCGCGACAACACCGCCCAGTTCGTCGCCGGGCGCCCCGCCAACAACGTGCTCCTCACCGGCGCGCGCGGCACGGGCAAGAGCTCGCTCGTGAAGGCGGCGTTGAACGAGTTCTCGTCCCGGGGATTGCGCCTGATCGAGGTGGACAAGCGCGACTTGGTGGACCTTCCCGACATCGTCGACATGGTCGGCCACCGCAAGGAGCGCTTCGTGGTGTTCTGCGACGATCTCTCGTTCGAGGCTTCCGACGCGGGATTCAAGTCGCTGAAGGTCGCGCTCGACGGCTCGATCGCGGGCTCCGCCGAGAACGTGCTGATCTACGCGACCTCCAATCGCCGGCATCTCATGCCGGAATTCATGGGAGAGAATCTCGAGGCGAGGCACGTCGACGGCGAGATCCATCCCGGCGAGACGACGGAGGAAAAGATCTCGCTCTCCGAGCGCTTCGGATTGTGGCTCTCGTTCTATCCCTTCGACCAGGACCAGTACCTAGAGATCGCCGACCATTGGGTCGAGACGCTCGGCGGCAAGCCCGACGACGCGTCGCGCAAGGCAGCGCTCCTTTGGGCGCTCGAGCGCGGCTCGCGCAGCGGCCGTGTCGCGTGGCAGTTCGCGCGCGACTGGGTAGGCCGCAAGAAAAAATAGAAACCGGTGTCGCGAGCCAAGGTCCGGTCCGCGCCGCCGCCCCGAAAAATGGTCTCTGACACCCGTTTCACCGAGGTCGCCGCGGCGGTCATCGAGCGGCCCGACGGCACCTTTCTCCTCGCGCAGCGTCCCGCGGGCAAGCCCTATCCCGGCTACTGGGAATTCCCCGGGGGCAAAATCGAGCCGGGCGAGGACGCGCGAACGGCGCTCGCGCGCGAGCTGCGCGAGGAGCTGGGCATCGAGCTTCGCGAGGCGACGCCGTGGATCACGCGCGTGTATGCGTATACGCACGCGACGGTGCGCCTGCATTTCTTCAAGGTGACGGCATGGGATGGCGAGCCGCAGCGCCTGGAGGACCAGGACATCAAGTGGCAGCGTGTCGCCGCTCCGGACGTCGAGCCCATGCTCCCTGCGAATGCGCCGGTGCTCGCCGCCCTCGCCCTGCCCGCCGTGATGATCGTGTCGAACGCCGCGAGGATGGGCATCGAGGCGTGGATCCGCAAGCTCGCCGAGCTCGCCATCGGCGAGAAGGTGCTCGTCCAGGTCCGCGAGAAGACGTTCAACGCGCAGCAGGTGCAGCACGTCCTTTCGCGGGCTCTCGTGCGCGCGGAGCCCTTCGGCTCGCGTGTCGTCGTCAATAGCGACTGCGGCGCGTATCCGCAATGCGACGGCGTTCATCTCACGTCGCAGGCGCTGATGCAATCGGCATCGCGGCCCGCGGGTGCGCTCGTGGGCGCCTCGTGCCACGACGCGCGCGAGCTCGACCACGCGGAAAGGATCGGTGTCGACTACGCCGTGGTCGGCACGGTGAAGGCGACCGCCTCGCATCCGGGCGCCGCGCCGATGGGCTGGGACGGATTCGCGGCGCTCGCCCGGGATCGGCCGATGCCGATCTACGCGATCGGCGGGCTCGCTCGCGCGGACCTCGGCGAAGCTCGCCGCCGGGGCGCGCACGGCGTGGCGTTGCTCCGCGGCGCCTTCGAAGCCTAGCGTTCTCTCGAGGCGGGAGCCTCAATAGGTCTTGTACGGCAGGAATTTTCCGTTCAGCGTCATCAGCACGCGGT
>JADGRS010000408.1 GCA_017880705.1 Burkholderiales bacterium | reverse complement strand
CGGCTGCGGCCGCCCGTGGGCCACGTCGCAGAAGGGGCAGCGTCGCGTGCAAAGATCGCCCATGATCATGAACGTGGCGGTGCCGTGGCCGAAACACTCGCCGATGTTCGGGCACGAGGCTTCCTCGCAAACGGTGTGCAGGTTCGCCTCGCGCAGGATCTTCTTGATCTCGGTGAAGCGTTCGCCGCCGCCGGCGCGCACGCGAATCCACTCGGGCTTGCGCAAGGGCTCGGATTGCACGACCTTGATCGGGATGCGGGAGGTCTTGAGGCCGCGCTTCTGCTGGAGCTTGAGATCCGGATCAGTCATCGTGGAGTTGTTTCGCAGGTCGCGGCGCGAGGCACCGCGAGAGCGATGCGGCAAGGCGTTGCTGCACTGCATTAATGCTATCACGCACGCCGAGGTCGGCGAGGCGCGCCGAGGCGAGGCCCGGATAGCCGCACGGGTCGATGCGCGCGAAGGGCGCGAGGTCGGCGTCGACGTTCAGCGCGACGCCGTGATAGCTGCACCCGCGCGCGATGCGAAGGCCGATCGCGGCAATCTTCGCCTCGTTCACGTAGACGCCGGGCATTCCCGCTCGCCGCGCGCCGTCGATGCCGTACTCTCTGAGGGTATCGATCACCGCGCCCTCGATCCCCCGCACCAGCTCCTTCACGCCAAGGCCGTTTCTCCGCAGGTCGAGAAGCACGTAGGCGATCGCCTGTCCCGGCCCGTGATAGGTGACCTGCCCGCCGCGATCGGTCGCGACCACCGGTATCCCGCCCGCGTCGAGCACGTGCTCTCGCCGGCCCGCGAGCCCCAGCGTGAACACCGGCGGATGCTCGACGAGCCACAGCTCGTCCGGCGTTTGCGCGTCCCTCGCCTGATTGAACGCCGGCATCGCCCGCCACGCGGGCTGGTACGCGACCAGCCCCAGGTTGCGTGCCTTCATCGCGCCGCGCGCCTCGCTTGCCTCACAGGACCATCATGACCATCGGATGCTTCGACAGCTCCGCGTACAGGGCGTCGAGCTGCTCGCGCGAGCGCGCGTTGAGCGTCACCGTGAGCGAAAGGTACCGGCCGTTCTTCGAGGCGCGCATCTCGATCGTCCCGGGATGGAAATCCGCGGCGTGTTTCCCCACGATGTCGCATACGGTTTGCGCGAATCCATCCTCGCGCCTTCCCATCACCTTGATGGGAAACACGCAGGGGAACGTCAGCAGCGATTCGTTCCCAGGGTGGTCCGGGAGGCTCATCGGCATCACGCTGCGACGGGACGGGCCTTTCGCAGCTTGGACTTGTAGTCCTGGTAGAGCGAATGCATGCGGCGGAATACCGGCCCGGGCTTGCCGGTTCCGACCGGTTTGCCGTCGAGCGTGGTCACCGCGAGAACCTCCTTCGTCGACGAGGAGAGCCAGACTTCGTCGGCGTTGCGCAATTGCGCTTCGCTGACGGGCCGGATTTCGAGCTTCAGGGCGCCGTCCGCGGCCAGGCGCGCGAGCAGGTCGTAGGTGATGCCGAGGAGAATGTGGTTGTCCCGGGGCGGCGCGGCGACGACGCCGTCCTTCACGACGAACACGTTCGATGCCGATGCCTCGGTGAGCATGCCATTTCTCAGGAGAATCGTCTCGGTCGCGCCCGCGTCGGCGGATATCTGCCGCGCCAGCACGTTGCCGAGAAGCGAAGTCGACTTGATGTGGCACTTCTCCCAGCGGAAATCGGGCGAGGTCACGCACGCCACGCCGTTTTCCACCGCTTCCCGCGATGGCGAGGACAGCGGATAGCACATCATGAAGACGGTCGGCTGCAGGTCCTTCGGAATCACGTGGTCGCGCTTCTTCGGCGCGCCGCGCGTGACCTGGATGTACACCGACTGGTTGCCCGGATGGTGCGCAAGGAGCGCTTGCGTGCAGGCGATCCAGTCGTCGACGGTGTGCGGATTCCTGAGCTGGATCGCGTCCATCGAGCGCTGCAGCCGCTCGAAGTGCTCGCGCGCGTGCAGGGCAGTGCCGTCGTAGACCGGAATCACCTCGTATACGCCGTCGCCGAAGATGAACCCGCGATCGAGGGGCGAAATGCCGATTTCATCGAGGGGAAGGAGCTTTCCGTTGAAGTGCGCGATGGGCTCGGACATGGCGTTCACTGGAAGAGGAGCCTCAAGGTGTCCCAGCCGCGGGACAGGAAACCCGCCACGGGCACGTCCTCGAGTGCCACCACGGGATATTCGGCAAGCGGCGCGTTGTCGCGCGTGATCTTGATTATCCCCGCTTTCTCACCCGCGGCAAGCGGCGCGAGGAAGGGCTGGCGCGTCTCGAGGATGCCGGCGAGCCCCATGAAGCGCTCGCGCGGCAGCGTGAGCCAGATGTCGTGGTCGAAGCCGAGCGCGACCGCGTTGCGGGTGCCCTTGTAGATCGGTTTCGACACGACGCTCTCGCCCTTCTTGTAGAGCCTGCGCGTATCGTAGGCCTGGAAGCCGAAGTTGAGGAGCTTCTCGCTCTCGGAAGCGCGCGCCGATTCCGACTGCGTGCCGAGGACGACGGAGATGAGGCGGCGGTCGCCGCGCTTCGCGCTCGCGAGGAGGCAATATCCCGCGGCCTCGGTGAATCCCGTCTTCATGCCGTCGACGGTGGGATCGCTCCACAGGAGCAGGTTGCGGTTGGCCTGCTTGATGCGGTTGTACGTGAACTCGCGTTGCGAATAGAGCGGGTAGTGCTCGGGGAAATCGCGCATCAGCGCGCCCGCGAGCACGATCATGTCGCGCGCCGACGAATAGTGGCCCTCGGCGGGGATGCCGGTCGCGTTCGCGAACCGGGTGTTGGCGAGGCCCATCTGCTCGGCCTGGGCGTTCATCATCGCGACGAATCCCGCCTCGGTGCCGCCGATCGTTTCGGCGAGCGTGATCGAGGCGTCGTTGCCCGACTGGATGATCATTCCGTGCACGAGATCGGACACGGCGACGGGCTTGCCGGCCTCGATGAACATTCGCGAGCCGATCGCCTTCTGCGCCTGGGCCGATGGCGTGAGCGATTGCGCGAGGTCGATCTTGTGGTCGCGCAGGGCCTTGAACACGAGGTATGCGGTCATGAGCTTGGTGAGCGACGCGGGCTCGAAGCGGTCGTTCTCCGCGGCCGCGGCGAGCGTCTGGCCGCTCAGGGCATCGACCACCATGTACGACTTGGCGGCGATCGGCGGGGGGGTGAGGGCCTGCG
>JADGRS010000090.1 GCA_017880705.1 Burkholderiales bacterium | reverse complement strand
AGCAGGGCCTCGCACGTCGCAACGTGCGATCGCGCGCGCCGCATCGCGATCGACGTACGCGAGAAATTCCGACGGGTAGCCCTGGGATTGCGCGATGGCCGCGAAGCGCGACGCCTCGTCGTCGTCCCCGGCAAGCTGCAGCACGCCGCAGCGATTCCAGATGAGATGGTCGCCATCGTGCTGCAGTGCGCGGTAGTGCTGGAGCGCGTAGAGAAAGGCGCTGCGCGAGATCTGCGCGTTGACCGCGTCGCGAAGGTTGGCGATGGGCCGCACGAGCCCCACCGCGGCGACGCTGCGCTCCTCGCGCGCGTCGATCAGTTCGACATTCCAATCGCGCGAGGCGAGGCGCTCGGCGGCGAGCGTTCCCGCGAGTCCCGCGCCGATCACGACGGCGCGCCGCTCAGAACTTTCCCCGGGCCTCGCGCCGCCTCCCTCCCCTTCATGTTTCGCGCCGCGCAGCGCGCGCCGTCCCACCAGCATCTCGCGCTTCGCAGCGAAACCGGGGCGCTTCTCGATGGAAAATCCGGCGTCGGCCAGCGCGGTGCGCACGCCGCCCGCCACGGTCCAGGTCGCGAGTGTCGCGCCCGGCGCCGCGAGGCGCGCGATCTCGCGCACCACCTCCGGCGACCACATCCCGGGATTCCTCGCGGGCGAGAAGCCGTCGAGGAAGAACGCATCGCCACGGGCGACGAGCTGCGGCAGCATCGCGCGCGCCTCGCCGAAGAGCAGGGTGAGGATCACGTTGCCGCCGTCGAAATGCGCGCGATGGAACCCGGCGAGCGGCGGCGGCCAGGCGATGACGAGCGCGCTCGCGAGCTCTTCGATTTCCGCGAACGGCTCGAGCGCCGCGGCCAGGTCCTCGCGCGTGAAGGGATGGCTCTCGACGGAGACGAAGTGCAGGCGCCGCGATCGCGACGGGTCCGCGCGCCACGCGTGCCACACGGCGAGGAAATTCACTCCGAGGCCGAAGCCCGTCTCGACGATGACGAACGAATCGCGCCCCTGCCAGCGCGCCGGCAGGTCGTTGCCGCGAAGGAAGACATGGCGCGCCTGCTGCAGGCCGCCGTGGGACGAGTGGTAGACGTCCTGGAATTCCGGCGAGAAGGGAGTGCCGTCGGCCGATCGTTCGAGGCGCGCCGTGGGGACCGTGACCATGCGCGCATCATACGGCGGCGCGGGCCGAAGGCCGCGCGGCCGGCGTCAAAGGCGCGGAAGAAGGCCCTTCGCGGCCTCGGCGCATTCGAGCAGGATCAGGACGCCGGCATAGGTCGATTGCCGCCTCGCGCCGCCGCTGAGCGCGCCGAAGTGCCGGCGCGAGCGCTCGACGTCGCCGTGTTGCAGTAGGATCGCGATCATGTCGAGGCGCGCGGCGGTATTGGAAGGGTCGAGCGCGACCGCGTTCTCCAGGTGGTCCTCGGCGAGCCCGAGCTGCCCCTTGGCGAGCGCCGCGCGCGCGGAACGGTGCTCGAGCGCGGACGGATTCGGAGCCAATCGGTCGAGGAAGGCGCGCACGAAGCCCTCGGGCTGCGCGCCGATGAACTGCGAGACCGCGCCGCCGTCGACGAAAGCGACGACGTACGGAATCGACTTGACGTTGAAGGCGTCGACGAGCTCCGGGTTGACGTCGGAGTTCACGTTGATGAGCTTGAAGCGCCCGTCATAGTCGCGCTCCAGCCTTTCGAGGAGCGGGCCGAGCTGCCTGCACGGGCCGCACCACGGCGCCCAGAAGTCCACGATGACGGGCACTTCCAGGGAAGCGTTGATCACATCGGATCCGAACGACGACAAGGTTGCATCGATCATCTGGGAAGCTCCTATTCTCAGATTGATAGACGCGCGCGCCGCGCACCCGTTCCGGCGACGCGGCTGCTAATCGGGTCGGACTGCGGCGACAAGATCCGCAGGACATGTCCTACCTGATCAATAATTGGAACATTCCCCCTCCCGATCGGCGCCTCCCATGCCCCTTGTCCTCAACCTCCCCTCAGGCCTCACGGGCACCGCAGAGCTCGTCGTGGGCGAGCAGCACACGGCGCCCCGGATCGGCAGCGGGCGCATCCGCGTGCTCGCCACGCCCGTGATGATCAACCTCATCGAGGCGGCGGCGCTCGCGGCGGTCGAGCAATCGCTGCCGGAGGAGCACCAGAGCCTCGGCACGCATCTCGACATCACCCACGTCGCCGCGACTCCGGTGGGCATGCGCGTGCGCGCCACCGCCGAAGTGATCCGCGTCGAGGGAAGGACGATCTACCTCAAGGTGCGCGCCGAGGACGAGCGCGAGCTCATAGGCGAGGGAACTCACGAGCGGGTGGTGGTGAACCTCGAGCGCTTCGACAAGCGGGTCCAGGACAAGGCTCGAGGAGTTTGAGCGCCTGGTAGAGGATCGGGTCGCCGGGACCGCCCTGCGGCGCGGCGAGATCCACCTCGAGCGTGGGGCGCACCTCGTCGGCGGGTTCGCCGTTCACGCGGAAGACTCTCTCCGCGGGGTAGCGCAGGACGATCCCGCTGTTCGGGAGCTTCACCTCGCGCAGCTCGGCGCGCAGCCCGGCGGTGCGCGTGCCGACCACCTGCGCGCCCGCGACCGTGCGCAGGCCGTCGGCAAGCGCTTCGCCCTCGGCCGCGGTCCAGCGGTCGACCAGCACCACCAGCGGGCCGTTGAAGGCCGCCGCGTCGCGCGGCTCGATCGTGTCCGTCATCCGCATCTTGCCGCGCGTCTCGCGCAGCTGCCACGGCGTCGGGTACGAGACGAAACGCCCGAGGATCGCCAGCGTGGCGGCGCGCGAGCCGGCGCCGAGGTTGTCGCGCACGTCGACGATCAGCGCTCGCGCATCGGCGAGGTAGTGCAAGGCCTGGTCGAAGTGCCCGGCGATGTTCGCATCGCTCGCGCCGACTCGCAGGCGGATGTATCCGATGTCGCGCGCGTCGCCCATGCGCCGCGCGATGATCGCGGGCGCAGTGCTCGCGGCGGTGGCGGCGCGCTCGATCGAGAACGCGTGGAAGGGCGCACGTTCGCGGATCTCGAGGCGCTCGACGCCC
The DNA here is from genome assembly GCA_017880705.1 of Burkholderiales bacterium. Taxonomy (GTDB): domain Bacteria; phylum Pseudomonadota; class Gammaproteobacteria; order Burkholderiales; family Usitatibacteraceae; genus Usitatibacter. The sequence continues at coordinate 6,767 of JADGRS010000090.1, read as the reverse complement.
TCTCGCGGTCCGGCGAGCAGGTGACGCAGCGCCCAATCCATCGCGGCGGGCGTTCGTGGGGACGCGCCGAGGAAATCCCGTACCGCGCGCTCGACGGGAACGGCGTCGATGCGGGTCACGGTGTCGCCGGGACGCAGGCCCGCGACGTCGGCGTCCCCGAAGGTGCGAACCGCTTCGACGATCGCGGCATCGCCCCTCCACGAAGCCCAGATGTCGGATTCGTAGGGAACGCGGCGTGGAGAATGGCGCGAGCGCTCGGAGAGCGCCACGCCGTCGTCGTGAAGGGTGGCAAGCGCGCTTTCGAGCGCCTCCAAGAAGTCCTCGCGCGAAGCCGCGCGCTCGGCCTTGCGCCTGGCGAGCGGCCGCAGCTGACGCCACGCGGCGCGGCCCGCGTCGAGGCGCACGTAGCCCGTGTCGATCGCGCGCCAGAGCGCGTCGAAATCCTCGGCCTGGCGGCGGGCCGAGAGCGGCTCCGCGGCCGATGCGCCGATCGCGAGGAGGGCCGAGCACACCAGCGGTGTGCCGCGGCGGCGGAGCCCGCGTAACGCGCGGATCAACGTCAAGCCTGCGAGCCTCCCGCGGATCGCTGCCGCGCGAGGCGCTCGATTTCCGCGAGGCGAAGCCCGCCCATCACGAGATCGAGGCGCGCGCCGGGATGGCGCGCGAGAAGCTTCGAGAGCTCCGGGCCGAAGCCGTAGCACCACGAGCACAGCGGGTCCGCGATGTAGAGGAGGTGCATGGCGACGCGCGAAGCGGGCGGATCGCGCTCTAGGCCGCGATCGATCGTCCCAGCGAGAGCGCCACGACGCGATTTCGTCCGCGCTGCTTCGCGAGCGCGAGCGCGTCGTCGGCGCGCGCGAGGAGATTCTCGATGCTCTCGGGCCCTTCGTCGAGGCGCGCCGAGACGCCGACGCTCACCGTGACCGGGATGACGTGGCCCTCGATGCGCAGCGGCTCGGCTTCGACCGCCTTGCGGATGCGACCGGCGACCACCACCGCGCCGGGTCCGGGCACGTCGGGAAGCATCATCAGGAACTCCTCGCCGCCGTAGCGCACCAGCATGTCTTCCTTGCGCAGCGCACCGCGCACGATATCGGCGATCTTCTGCAGCACCTGGTCGCCCACGCGGATGCCGTAGCGCTCGTTGATCGGGCGGAAGTGGTCGAGGTCGACGATGATGATCGAAAGGGGTTGGTCGGCGCGGCGGATGCGCGAGAGCTCGCGCTCGGCGATCTCGTGGAATGTGCGGCGATTGTAGGCGCCGGTGAGGGGATCCATCGTCGCCAGGCGCACCGACTCGCCTTCGGCGCGCTCCTTCTGCAGCAAGAGGAATGCGAAGGTCGCCAGGAGCGCCGCCGCCGCGGCCGTCACGAAGATCGCCCCCTGGAACGGGCTGGGCGTCAGGAACGCCTGCAGCGGATCGGCCGTCATGGTCACCGCGACGCCGCGCACGTAGAAGGCCACCGCGCCGATGACGAAGGTCGCGACCATCACGCCGCGCCCGCGTGCGCGCCCGCTCGCCGGCGCGCGAATCTGCAGCGCGATCGCGGCGAGCGCCAGGAGGAGCGTGCCGAACACGAGGCCGCCGAACAGCACCGTGTTCGCCGCATCGGCGGCGAGGAGGGCGAACGGCACCGCGGCGCCGGCCATCACCGCGCTATGGACCCACGCCGGAAGATGCCGCGAATCGAACGCGAGGAGGGCGCTGCCCTGGAGCGTCATCGAGAGCGCGAGCATCGCCGCGGCGACGGCCAGCGCTCCCGCCTGGGGCTGCACTCCCGAGGCGAGGATCGAAACGGCGAGCGCGCGCGCGATGAGCGAGGCGATCCACCAAGCGACGCCGTGGCGCAGCCGGCGCCCGGCGCCGAGCCACAGCACGATCGACACCATGACGTCGGCGACGGCCACGAGGACGAGCAGGCTGCGAACGTCGATCATCGATCAAGCGTAAGCGCAGATCCCGGCGATGGCAATGAAATGGATCACTTCCGGTCCAGCATGTTCATCGCGAGCATCTCGACGAACTTGTTCGCCTTGATGAAGCCCTTGCCCCACTTCTCGTCGTAGTCGGACGACACGCCCGAGGCGGTGATCTCCTCCAGCTTCATGCCCTTCGAGATCATCCCCCTCACGCGCGACGAGACCGTGGCGAGCATGTCGCGGTAGGCCTGCAGCTCGGCCCGGTTGGAAAGCGGGCCGTGCCCGGGAATGATCTTCGTCCTGTCGGTCGCGACGCCCAGCACCTGGTCGCAGGCGGCGATGACGCCCTCCACCGTCCCGCCGCTCGACGTGTCGATGAACGGATACATGCCGTTGAAGTACGTGTCGCCCATGTGGATCACCTCGCTCTTCGCGAAGATCACGATCGCGTCGCCGTCGGTGTGCGCGCGCGGCACGTGGAACGCCTGCATCTCGTCGCCGTTCAGGTGGAAGCTCACCGAGCTCGCGAAGGTCACCACGGGAAGCGCGATCTTCGGCGACGCGGGCACGGTGCTGCGCATGAACTCGATGAACTGCTCGGAGCCCATGCGCTTGCGAACGTTTTCCTGGGCGACGAGGATCGCCCCGCCGCGGGCGAAGTTCTCGTTGCCGCCGGTGTGGTCGCCGTGCCAATGGGTATTGAGGATGAACTTCACCGGCTTCGGCGAAAGCCTGGCGATCGCCGCGGTGATCTTCTCCGAGAGCGGCGCGAACTGGTCGTCGATGACGAAGACCGCGTCGTCGCCGATCGACAGCCCGAGATTGCCGCCGGCGCCTTCCATCATGTAGGTCGTATCGGAGAGCTTGGTCGTCTTGATCTCGACCTTCGAGAAATCCTGCGCGAAGGCGCCCGCCGCCGAAAGAAGCGAGGCGCACGCGAGCGAGGCAAGCACTTTCATCATCGTCATCTCCCAGGTTGTCGGGGCTTGCGCCGGAACGCCGATCCGGCAAGGAGGCTAATATGCCTCAAAACCCGCCACGGAGGCCTCCATGAAAGTGCTTCGATCGATACTCGCGGCGATGCTCGCCGCGCTCGCCTTTCCTGCCTCCGCGCAGGCGCTGTCCGATTCGCAGCTGGTCGAGGCGCTGCGCAGCGGCGGCTACGTGATCGTGTTTCGCCACGGCGCGAGCAATGCCGACCAGGCGGACACCGATCCCCTCAACGTGGACCAGCCCGGCAACGAGGCGAAGCAGCGCCACCTGAACGACAAGGGCCGCGCTACGGCGCGCGCATGGAAAGAGGCCTTCCGGAAGATGGGCATCCCGGTGGGCAAGGTCTACTCGAGCAAGCTCTTCCGCGCGCAGGAAACGGCGCGCCTCGGCTTCGGCGAGCCCACCACCACCTTCGACGTGACCGAGGGCAACCAGATCGTGTCGCCCAACGAGAACAACCGCCGCGCCGCGATGCTGCGCAAGATGGCGTCCACCGTTCCCGACGCGGGCACCAATACGATCATCGTCACGCACAAGCCGAACGTGATCGACGCGTTCGGCAAGGACTGGTTCGAGGTGAAGGAAGGCGAGGCGAGCATCTTCAAGCCCGACGGCCACGGCGGCTTCGCCGCGGTCGCGCGCGTGCTTCCCGATCGCTGGAGCGAGCTCGCCGCGAGCTACGCGAAGTAGCGGCAAGCGGCCCGGCGCCGTCGTCTTCAACATCCGCAAGCGCGGGCGTGGGATTCAAGGGGTATCCACCGCGCGCGCCCGGGGGTGCGATCACCCACGAGTGAGGGCGGGGAAAAGTTTGACCCGGGCGTGGTGACGCACTTGTGAATGGCGATGAAGGACAAGTGGCGGGGTGCCATATTTGCCAACCACCTCGGCGCCCTCTCAAACTTTTCCCCAAGCCCTACTCGTGGTTTCACGGCGGTACGGTTTCATTGAGTCGATCAGGTTCCAGGGGCATCGCGACATTTACATCAATGTAGTTTTCCCTGCGTTTGCGGAAAAGTGTGATTCCCGGGTCGAGAAGAACCGCCCCGGTCTCGCTTGGCTGATGCCGCTTTGTCCAACCAATTGGCGCTGCGCAACGGGCGGGTGACCCAGGCGGCGGTGACGCGCGTCGACACTCGGGTGGCGATGCGTGGCGGCAGCGGCCCTTTTCACACCACCTCGACGCCCTCTCGAACTAGCACAACGCCCTTGCCACCAATATCAACGCCTCTCGATCAACCCCTGGCGTGGAAGGGTTGCGGTTCTTCTCGAGAGTGGGATGCCCCGCTTGCCGCAGATGAGAAGAAGCGCCAGGAATTCGAGCGCTATCGTAAGAAGCGAGGTCACTCCCCGTAGAGAGGCCGAGGTCCCCCGGGTCGAGAAGAACCGCCGCTTCCACGCCTGGCCGATCACCAGGGTGTTTAGGAAACTAAGACGCGCTAGCGCGGCTTGGACAAGAGCTCGCGCGCGATCCATTCGTCGATCCGCGCCTCGAGCACCGTGAGCGGCAGCGCGCCGTCGTCGAGGACCGCGTTGTGGAAGCGCCGCAGGTCGAAGCGATCGCCGAGCGCGGCTTTCGCCTTGGCGCGGAGCGCCTTGATCTTGAGTTCTCCCACCTTATAGCCCAGAGCCTGGCCCGGCCACACGATGTAGCGATCGATCTCCGCCGCGGCGTAATCCGGGTGCACGCCGGAGTTGTCGGCGAGATAGCGGATCGCCTGGTCGCGCGTCCATCCGAGCGAATGCAGGCCCGTATCGACCACGAGGCGGCAGGCGCGAAGCATTTCCGCCGAAAGCGCGCCGAAGCGCGAATACGGATCCTTGTAGAAGCCCATCTCGTAGCCGAGGCTTTCCGAGTAGAGCGCCCAGCCTTCGCCGTAGCCCACGTACCAGACCGCGCGGCGGAAAGTCGGCAGTCCCGTGAGCTCCTGCGCGCGCGCATTCTGCAGGTGATGCCCCGGCACCGCTTCGTGGAGCAGCGTCGATTCCATCTCGTGGGACGGACGCTTCTCGAGGTTGTTCACGTTGGCCTCGAAGAAGCCGGCGCGCGTGCCGTCGAGCGCGCCCGGAGTGTAGTGATCCGAGTTGTCGCCCTCGTACGCTTCCATGGCGCGGATGCCGTAGGGAAGGCGCGGCAGCTCCGCGAAGAGTTTCGGCAGCTCCGCATCGGCGCGCTTGGCGATGTCGCGATAGGCCATGAGCCGCGCCTCGGGCGTCTTGAAGAAGAAGCGCGGATCGGTGCGGATGAACTCGAGGAACTCGGGAAACGTTGCCTTGAAGCCGGTCGAGGCGATCACCTCGTCCATCGCCTTGCGGATGCGCGCGACCTCGCGCTTGCCGGTCTCGTGGATCTCCAGGGGATCGAGAGGCAGCGTCGTGTTCTCGCGCACCTTGAGCGCGTAGTAGGCCGCGCCGCCGGGAAGCTTCGACGCCGCGAGATCGTCGCGCGATGCGGGAAGGTACGTGCCCTCGAGGAAGCGCTTGAATTCGGCGAAGGCCGGATGCACCCGCTCCGAGAGCACGCGCCGGGCGGCTTCCGTGAGGCGCGTGCGATCGGCGGCGGAGACGTCGTCCGGAAAATGCGCGAACGGCAGCCAGAGCGGCGTGGCCGTGATGTCGCCGGCGGCGAATACCGTGAACATGTCCGGCACGAGCAGCATCGCCGCGCGGGGCGGCATCCAGCCCGAGCGCATTCCCGCCTGCATCTGGGCGCGCTCCTGCTCGAGCAGGAGCGGAACCGCGCCGAGGCGCTTCAGGTAATGCTCGTAGTCGGCGGCGGTGCGGAAGCTCGCGGCCCGCGCAAGCAGGGCGAGGAGCTGCTGCGGCCCGTTCATCGAGGAGACCGGCATCCATCCGTCGTCGTCCCCGCCGAAGGGCAGGTCGCCGTAGAAGGCATCTTCGCGCGCGCGCATGGTCAACGACTCCAGGGCGAGCTCGCGAGAGATGCGGTCCTGCGTGGAGAGCGACTTCGGATCGAAACGCCCGAGCTCTGCGATCACCGCCTTGGCGTGCGCCTTGCGCCGTGCCACGGCCTGCGGAGAGAGGTCCGTGAGGCGATCGTCGAACCCGGGAACGCCGAACAGGGTCCCGAACTCCGGATGCTCGGCGATCTGGACCTTGAACTCGCGCTCGAAGAGCGCGTTCAACGCCTTGTTGGGGAGCGGGTCCTTCGCGGGAGCGCCTGCGGTGGCGGGGGCGGCGAGCGCGGTGAGCGAGACCATCAGGGCGGCCAAGATTGCCGCGGCACGCGACGGATTCATCACTCGACCTTCCCGATCTTCTTCACGACCTCGGCGAGCTTGCGCGCGTCGGCGTCCCAGAACGTGCGGAACTGCGGCTGGTCGAGGTACTGGATCGGCGTCTCGACCTGCGCGAGGGCGGCCTTGAAGGCCGGGTCGGCGACGGCGAGCCGCGCCGCTTCGCGCAGCTTCGCGATCACGGGCTCGGGCGTGCCGGCGGGAACGAAAAGCCCCGTCCACTGCGAGAACTGCGCGTCGTAGCCCAGCTCCTTCAGCGTCGGCACGTCGGGGAGGAAGGGATGGCGCGTCTCGCCCCAGGTCGCGAGGATGCGGATCTTGCCGGCCTTGACCTGGCCGATCACGCTCGACGGTCCCGTCGAGAGCGCCTCGACCTGCTTGCCGAGGAGCGCCACCACCGCGGGGCCGGCGCCGGTGAACGGCACGTGCAGCATCTTCACACCGGCCACGTTGTCGAGCATCTCCATCGGCACGTGCATCGTTCCGTAGTTGCCCGACGAGCCGTAGGGGATTGCGCCGGGATTCTTCTTCGCCGCGGCGATGAGATCGGCCGCGCTCTTGTACGGACTGTCGGCGCGCACCGCGAGCACCGTCGGATCG
>JADGRS010000089.1 GCA_017880705.1 Burkholderiales bacterium | reverse complement strand
GGCCGACGACGCGCGACACCGATTCGGTGGCCGCCGCGATGCGCAGGTACACCCACGCCCACAGCGGATCCTCGACCACGACGCTGTAGCGCGGCGCGCGGTCGAAGGGCGTCGGAAGCTCGCGCCGCATGCGGTAGAAGGGCTCGAAGATCTGGCGGATGGGCTGGCCGAATCCTTCCGCCGTGTCCTGCATGCGCGCCGTCGGGTCCGCGGAAAAGCCGCATGCCCAGGGCGGCGCGCGGCGCAGCCGCCCGTGGTAGAGGCGGCGCACGAGCAAGATCGCGAAGAGCGCGAGCGCGAGGGTCGCCAGCAGAAGCAGCAGCGGGCTGTACGATGCGCGTTCCGCGGAGACGGGCGCCAGCAACAGCCAGTCGCCGACGCGCCCGCTCTGCGCGAGGCCGCGGCCCACGAGCTCGTAGGGAATCGGGTCGATGATGCCGATGACGGCGACGGGAAACAGGCCCAGCAGCACGCAGAACACCGTGAGCCAGATGAGGCCCAGGCGCTCGAGGGCGCCAGCGTCCTTGGCCTGCGAGAGCCGCTCCTCGCGCGGGCGCCCGAGGAAGATCACGCCGAAGAACTTCACCATCACGTAGCCCGCGAGCGCCGCGACCAGCGCCACGCCGGCGGCGAAGATCGGCACCAGCATCTTCAGGTACGGGTTGGGCAGCCCGCCGGTGAAGAGGAAGCTCTGCAGCAGCAGCCACTCGGAGACGAAGCCGTTCGAGGGCGGCAGCCCCGCGCTCGCGATCACTCCCACGAGCGTCGTGCCCGCCACCCAGGGCATGTAGCGCATGAGGCCCCCTAGCTTGCCGAGGCTGCGCTCGTGGGTGGCGTGCAGCACCGACCCCGTGCCCAGGAAGAGCAGGCTCTTGAACATCGCATGGTTGAGGCAGTGGTAGAGCATCGCGGTCATCGCAAGGGCAGAGAGCGACGGCATGCGGTAGGCGGTGAACACCATCGCGAGCCCCATGCCCATGACGATGAGCCCGATGTTCTCGATCGAGGAATAGGCGAGCAGGCGCTTCATGTCGACCTGCGCCGCCGCGAACACCACGCCGAAGAGCGCCGTCGCAAGTCCGAGAACGAGCGCCACCACGCCCCACCACCAGATCGGCGTGCCGGCGAGGTCGAAGGCGACGCGCAGCATGCCGTAGATCGCGGTCTTCAGCATCACGCCGCTCATGAGCGCCGATACCGGCGAAGGCGCGGCCGGATGCGCCTCGGGCAGCCAGATGTGCAGCGGCAGGACGCCCGCCTTGGCGCCGAAGCCGAAGAGGGCGAGGAGGAACGCGCACGAGGCCCAGAAAGGCGAGAGGTGCTGGGCGCGCATGTTGGCGAACGTATAGTCGCCGGTGTTGGCTTGCAGCACCCCGAAGCAGAGCAGGATGGCGATCGCGCCGACGTGCGCGATCAGGAGGTACAGGTAGCCCGCGCGCTGGATCTCGGGAATGCGATGGTTAGTCGTCACCAGGAAGAAGGACGAGAGCGCCATCATCTCCCAGCTCACCATGAAGGCATAGGCGTCGTCGGCGAGCAGCACCATTGCCATCGCCGCGAGGAAGAGCTGGTACTGCAGGCAGATGAGCCCGGGAGGCGTGCCTTCGCCCACGCGGAAATACCCGCCTGCGAAGATCGAGATGCCGGCGCTCGCGATGCCGAGCAATACGAGGAAGAAGGCCGAGAGCGCGTCCAGGCGCACGTGGAAGGGAAGCCCGGGCAGCCCGATCGCGAGAATGCCGATCTGCGGAGTGGAGGGTAGCGCCGCGAGCGCGAGCGCGGCGAGCGCCACGCTCAGCGCGGCCGACATCGGGAAGAGGATTCGCGCGACAACGTGGAAGTTGCGCAGCGCGATGATGCCCGCCAGACCTATCACGAGCCATGCCGCGACGACGACGAGGATGCCGTCGATCGCGAGCAGCGGCGAACCGTTCACACGGTTTCTACGGTCGAATTGAGGTAGTAGCCCGCGCCTCGCTCCGTGCGGATGAGCGTGGGTTGGTTTGGACTTTCCTCGATCTTGCGGCGCAGGCGCAGGATCTGCACGTCGATGGAGCGGTCGTAGATGTCGTCGTGCAGCCGGCTCGACTCGAGCAGCTGGTCGCGGGTGAGGATTCGCCCGGGCGCGCGCAGGAAGGCCACCAGCAGCGCGTACTCGCTGTTGGTCAATTCGACATTGCGGTTGTCGGGGCCCTTCAGCTTGCGGGTGCCGGTGTTGAGCTCCCAGCCCGAGAACTTGAAGGCGCGCACGCTCTCGCCGCGGCGGGTGGCGCGCTTGCCCTCGGTGCGCCGCAATACCGCCTTGATGCGCGCCAGGAGCTCGCGCTGGCTGAAGGGCTTGGTGACGTAGTCGTCGGCCCCGAGCTCGAGGCCCATGATGCGGTCGGCCTCTTCCTTGCGTCCCGTGAGGATGATGATGGGGAGGTCGAGCGATTCGCGCAGGCGCCGCGCGATCGCGAGGCCGTCCTCGTCGGGAAGCTTCAGATCGAGGATCACCAAATCCACGATCTCCGCGCCGAGGACCTTGTCCATGTCGGCGCCGGTCTCCGCGAGGGAGACCTGGAAATCGTGTTCGACCAGATATTCGCGGACCAGCTCGCGGATGGCTACGTCGTCATCTACAACAAGGATATGGGCTTCCACTTGGGGGGGGGAGGGTGGTAGTGGGCTCGGGGCATTTTAACGCCGGAGACCGTAGAATCCTAAGGGGGAGTCAAATGAACGCCGAATCGCCGTCGATTGCGAGAGTGGGAAACGCCGTTTCAGCGCGGGAGGCGCTCGCCTTCGTCACCTTCGGCGTCGTCTACTACGTCCTCGCAGCATACGCCGTCAGCCTTCCCACGCAGCAGCAACTTCCGCTGCTGATCTGGCCCGCCCACGGAGTCGCGCTGGGGACGCTCCTGGTGGCCCCGGTGAAGCGCTGGCCCGGCTACCTGGCCCTGATCCTCGCCGCGACGCTGGCGGTCGGCCTGGACCTCCATGCGCCCTGGCAGCGGCTCGCCGCGGCCATCGGGGTCAACGTGGCCGAGCCCCTGCTGGTGGCCGCGGGCCTGATGCGCCTCGCCGGGCCGCGCGTGCAGATCGACACGATCAAGGGGTTGTCGTCCCTCCTGGTCGGCATGGCGCCCCTCGTGGCGGCGATGTCGATCCTCGATGCGAGCTTCACCCACCTGCAGACGCATGCGGCCTTCCGCGAGCAGTGGTCCGTCACCTTTGTCTCCACGATGCTCAGCATGCTGCTCACTGCGCCGCTCATCCTGGCGTGGAGCCGCCACGGGTTCCAGGAAGCGCTCGAGCTTACGCGGGCGCGCCTTCCGGAGCTGCTGGTGCTCTACGCGGGGCTCATCGTCACCACCAACTACGTGTTCGGGACGCACTCCGCGTCGCCGGGATTCATTCCGCCCGTCATCTACCTGTGCGCCCCCTTCTTCATCTGGGCGGCGCTGCGCTTCGGCCTGCGCGCCGCCACGCTGGGGCTGTCGATCTTCGGGCTCATCTGCTACTGGCAGACCGCCCATGGCTTCGGGCCGTTTTCGGTCGGCGGCGTCGCCGACGCGCGCTCGATGCTGCACCTGCAGGGCTACCTCGCCACGATCGTGGTGACGACGCTTTTCTCGGCGGCGCTTCTCGTGGAGCGCCAGGACGCGGCGCGCGAGACCGAGGGGTGGCGCGCACGCCACGAGGCCGTGATCCGCGCGAGCGGCAACCTCCTGTACGAGCTCAACCTGGACGACGGCAAGGTGATCTGGGACGGCGACACGCAATCGGTGCTCGGCGTGGGCCACGACGCCATATCCGACCTGCGCAAGTGGATGGAGCGCGTGCACCCCGACGACCGCATCCGGCTGAAGGGGCTGCGCCAGCGGCTGCGCCAGCGCGAGTTCTCGCACGTCGCGCTCGAGTACCGCTTCCGCCGCGACGACGGCGTCTACACGACGCTCGGCGTGAACGCCTATCGCATCGGCGATCCCGACGACGAGGCGCCCGGCACGCGGCGCGTCATCGGCTTCGTGAAGGACGTCTCGGACAAGGTGCACGCCGAGGAGGAGCGCGTGCGCCTCGAAGCGCAGCTCAAGCAAGCGGAAAAGATGCAGGCGGTGGGCCACCTTGCCGGGGGCATCGCGCACGACTTCAACAACATCCTCGGCGCGATCCTCGGATACGGCGAGCTCGCGCAGCGCCGGGCCGCGGGCGACGGCGACATGAAGCGCTACCTCGACACCATCATGGGGGCCGGCAACCGCGCCAAGGCGCTCGTCACCCAGATCCTCTCCTACAGCCGCGCGGAGGGCGCGGAGAAATTCCCGGTGATCATGGCCCCGATCGCTCAGGAAGTGGTCGACCTCGTGCGCGGCTCCACGCCGCTGGCGATCGACGTGACCTTCGCCGACCAGTGCACCGAGGCGACGATCCTCGGCGATCCCACGCGCATGCACCAGCTCCTCATGAACCTCTGCACCAATGCGATCCATTCCATGGGGCAGGGCGGCACGCTCGAGCTCGGGCTCGCCTGCGAGACGGTCGCCGCGCCGCGCAAGGTGCGCAGCGGCGAGATTCCGCCGGGCGAATACGTGCGCGTCTGGGTGAAGGATACGGGCCACGGCATCGCGCCGGAGGTGATCGACCGCATCTTCGAGCCGTTCTTCACGACCAAGCCGGCGGGGCGCGGGACGGGCCTTGGCCTCGCGCTCGTGCACTCGGTGGTCTCGGAGCACAAGGGATTCATCGAGGTCGCCAGCGAGCTCGGGCGCGGCACCACGTTCACCGTCTGGATCCCGCAGATCCACGCCGAGGAGGGCGCCGCCGACGAGCTCGAGACGCTGCCGATGGGCGCGGGCCAGGTGATCCTCGCGGTCGACGACGAGCTCGACGTGCTGCACGCGCTGGAGGAGATGCTCGCGCAGCTCGGCTACGAGCCCGTGGGCTTCGGCAGCAGCCGCGAGGCCCTCGAGGCGATGCGCGCCCATCCACGGCGCTTCGATGCGGTGGTGAGCGACGAGGTCATGCCGGAGCTGATCGGCACGCAGCTCGCCAAGGAGCTGCGCAAGCTCAATCCCACGCTGCCGGTCGTGATCGCGAGCGGATACGGCGGCGCGGGCTTCGAGGCGCGAGCGCTTTCCGCCGGGGTGAACCGCGTGCTGCGCAAGCCCTATCGCATGAGGGAGATCGCCGAGGCCCTCGCCGTCTTCTTCGCGAAGGCCTAGCGCGTCTTACAAACGCAATTCCCCGATGGGGGTGCGTAACCCCTCTGTAACGCTGTCGCCCCAAAGTGCCATGAAGCCGGCGCACGTCCGGCGTGCAATCACGGAGCGCGGGGCACCTCATGAGGGATGGACAGGGAATGGCGACGCCGCCTCGAGGCGGGGCCGAGGGCGAGCTCGCGACGCCCTCGCTCGCGCACGCGGCCGAGGAATTGGTGCGCGCCGCGGGCGGCCCGTCCCTGCAATGGGAGGGCGCGAGCCTCACCACCCATTTCCAGCCGATCTACTGCGTGCGGCGCGCGGCCTGCCTCGGCTTCGAGGCGCTGGTGCGCGCATTGGACGAGTCCGGCACGACGGTGAGCCCCGAGGAGCTCTTCGCGCGCGCGCCCGACGGCGCTCGCTCGCTCCTCGACTGGACCTGCCGCGCGCTGCATCTTCGCAACTACGCGACGGTCGATCCGGGCGACCGCACGCTCTTCATCAACATCCACCCCGAAGCGGCGGTGCGCGACGCGCGCCGCGGCCGCGAGTTCGCCGAGCTCATCCGCTACTACGGGCTCGTTCCCAAGCGCGTATGCGTCGAGATCCTCGAGGCGCCATGCTCGAGCGAGAAGCTGCTGCGTGACGCGGTCGAGTGCTACCGGGACCTCGGCGCCTCGATCGCGCTGGACGACTTCGGCGTCGGCTGCTCGAACTTCGATCGCATCGTGGCGTTGCGCCCCGACGTGGTGAAGGTCGACCGCTCGATCCTCGCCGGCGTCGTCGGCAACGACAGGGCGCGGCGCATGCTCCCGGGAATGATCGAGCTGCTGCACGAATTTCAATGCAAGGTCGCGGTGGAGGGCATCGAGTCGAGAGCCGCGGCGCTGCTCGCGATCGAAGCCAAGGCCGACTATCTCCAGGGATACTTCTTCGCCGGCCCGCAGTCGCGCCTCGCCGACGAATTCGACGGCGCCGCTCTCCTCGACAAGCTGCTGCGCGAGTCGCCGGGATCGCGCCTCGCCGCGTAGCGGGTCAGCGGCCCCTTGCCCTGCGGCGCTCTACAAGGACGGCACCCGTCTGCGACGCCGGAAAGCCCGACTCGGCGATGCGCCGCGATTCGGCGAGCGACGCCTGGAGGCGACCGAGCAGGCGCTCGCGACGGCCGGCGATCCGCTTCCACGGATCCTGCGTGACGCGCCCGAGTTGCTCGAGAGCCCATCCCTTTACTTCGCGCCAGTGGCCGTGCATCTGATCTGAGTTCATGAGGTCTCTTCGGGTGAGGTGCTACATCCAGCGGCCGCGCTCGTGGAGCACGGAAGCTTTCTGGGTGCGCCCCGTCAGCACGGCGCGATCGAGGGACGCGCAGCGCGCGGCATCGATGGCGTCGCGAGTCGCGCGCGCGCATTGGAGGTCCGCGCCCATGGGCGCGGAGTCGTCGACCACGAGCACGGTCATCGTGCCGAGGTTCGCCTCGGACGGATTCGAATCTCCTGCGGCGAGCCCGATCGGAATGCAGCAGGCCAAACCTATCGCGATGATGTTCTTCATGGCCGTCTCCCTTGTCGTACGTCCATATTGACCAGGCGGATTCAGGCAGGGAGTCGGACGGAAGGGGATCGCCTTTAAGAATCCTCTGATAGTCGCGTCGGAAGGTTCCTACAGGGGCGGAAAGGGACCCGGAAAAGAAGAAAGCCCACCGAAGCGGGCTTTCCTGGATTGGATCCTCGCCTTCGCGGGGATGACCGCGCAAACGGATCGCTTGGCCCGCTACCGCCCGATCACTTGACGATCTCGAGGTGCTCGAGGCCCGAGCCCAGGTCGCGGTTCTTCGCGTTCTTGCTCTCGAGCTTGATCTTGAGGCGCAGGTCGTTCACCGAGTCGGCGTTCCTCAGCGCGTCTTCGAAAGTGATCATGTCCGCCTCGAAGAGGTCGAACAGCGCCTGGTCGAAGGTCTGCATGCCGAGCTCGCGCGAGCGGGTCATGAGCGCCTTCATCTCGTGCACCTCGCCCTTGAAGATGAGGTCGGACATGAGCGGCGAGTTGAGCATGATCTCGATCGCGGCGACGCGCCCCTTGCTTCCCTTCTTCGGGATGAGGCGCTGCGAGATGATCGCCTTGAGGTTGAGCGACAGGTCCATCAGCAGCTGCTGGCGGCGCTCCTCGGGGAAGAAGTTGATGATGCGATCGAGGGCCTGGTTGGTGGAGTTCGCGTGAAGGGTCGACATGCACAGGTGGCCGGTCTCCGCGAAGGCGATCCCGTATTCCATCGTCTCCCTCTCGCGGATCTCGCCGATGAGAATCACGTCGGGCGCCTGGCGCAGCGTGTTCTTGAGCGCCGCGAACCAGTTGTCGGTGTCCACGCCGACCTCGCGCTGCGTGATGATGCAGTTCTTGTGCTCGTGCACGTATTCGACCGGGTCCTCGATCGTGATGATGTGCCCGTAGCTGTTCTCGTTGCGGTGGCCGATCATCGAGGCGAGCGAGGTCGACTTGCCCGAGCCCGTGCCGCCCACGAAGATCACCAGGCCGCGCTTGGTCATCGCCACGTCCTTCAGCACGTGGGGCAGGCCCAGCTCGTCGAACTTCGGGATCGCGGTGGTGATGGTGCGCAGCACCAGGCCCGAGCGGCCCTGCTGCACGAACGCGTTCACACGGAAGCGGCCGATGCCCGACGGGCTGATGGCGAAGTTGCACTCGTTGGTCGCCTCGAACTCGGCCGCCTGCTTGTCGGTCATGATCGAGCGGGCGAGCTCCTGCGTGTGCATCGGCGACAGGCTCTGCTGGGAGACGGGCATGACCTTGCCGTCGACCTTCATCGCCGGAGGGAAGCCCGCGGTGATGAAGAGGTCCGAGCCCCTGCGGGCGATGAGCGCCCGCAGCAGGTCGTGCATGAATTTGAGGGACTGTTCGCGTTCCATTGCAGGTCCTCGTAAGGTTGCGGCTAGCTGCCGATGAAGTTGTCCTTGTTGGCCGCCTTGTTGCGCGCCTCGGGCATCGAAATGAGGTTTCGCTTCACCATCTCGGTGAGGTTCTGGTCGAGCGTCTGCATGCCGAGCGCTTGCCCGGTCTGGATCGACGAGTACATCTGCGCGACCTTCGCCTCGCGGATCAGGTTGCGGATGGCGGGCGTGCCGATCATGATCTCGTGCGCGGCGACCCGGCCGGTCCCGTCCTTCGTCTTGCAGAGGGTCTGGGAGATCACCGCGCGCAGCGATTCCGACAGCATCGCGCGGATCATTTCCTTCTCGGCCGCGGGAAACACGTCGATGATGCGGTCCACGGTCTTCGCGGCAGACGACGTGTGCAGCGTGCCGAACACGAGGTGGCCCGTCTCCGCGGCCGTCATCGCGAGGCGGATCGTCTCCAGGTCGCGCATCTCGCCCACCAGGATGATGTCCGGGTCCTCGCGCAGCGCGCTCCTCAGCGCGTTGGAGAACGACAGGGTGTGCGGCCCGACCTCCCGCTGGTTCATGAGGCACTTCTTCGATTCGTGCACGAACTCGATCGGATCCTCGATGGTGAGGATGTGGCCCTCTTCGGTTTCGTTCTTGTGGTTGACCATCGCCGCGAGCGTGGTGGACTTGCCCGAGCCAGTTGGCCCGGTCACCAGCACGACACCGCGGGGCTGGTCGGCGATGTCCTCGAAGATCTTCGGGCACTTAAGATCGGCGAGCGACAGAATCTTGGACGGGATCGTGCGCATCACCGCCGCGGCGCCGCGGTTCTGCACGAACGCGTTGACGCGAAAACGAGCCAGGCCGGGGATGGCAAAGGAAAAATCGCACTCCAGATTTTCCTCGTAGAACTTGCGCTGGCCGTCGTTCATGATGTCATAAATCATGCCGTGCACGTCCTTGTGATCCATCGGCGGCAGGTTGATGCGCTTGATGTCTCCGTGCACGCGGATCATGGGCGGCAGGCCCGACGAGAGATGCAGGTCGGATGCCTTGTTCTTGACCACGAAGGCAAGCAGTTCAGAGATATCCATTTATAATCGCTCCATGCTGAGTCACGCGCCAGGCGACAATGCAACTGACCAATTGGATGCGATGCATCGCCGGTTTCCTGCGTTCACGCCCGCGCCAAATTATGTCCACAATCGAGAGTAACTTGCAAGCCGTAAGAGCGCGCATCGCTACGGCGGCGAGGGCCGCCGGGCGCAATCCCGGCGATATTGCGCTGCTGGCGGTGAGCAAGACCTTCGCTGCGGCGGCGGTACGCGCTGCGTACGCCGCAGGCCAGCGCGAATTCGGCGAGAATTACGTGCAGGAGGCGCTGGGGAAAATCGCCGAGTTGTCCGCTTTACCGCTCATTTGGCACTTTATTGGCCCCATACAGAGCAACAAGACGCGGGCCATTGCCGCGCATTTCGATTGGGTACATTCAATCGCGCGCGAGAAAATCGCCCTGCGCCTTGCCGAGGCGCGCGCGCCGGAGCTGGGGCCGCTCGATATCTGCCTGCAGGTAAACGTGAGCGGGGAGGCGAGCAAAAGCGGCGTGGCGCCGGAGGACGTGCCGCGGCTGGCCGAGGCGGTGCGCACTTTGCCGCGACTCAGGCTGCGCGGCCTGATGACCGTTCCAGAGCCCAGCGACGACATCGGCCGGCAGCGTCGGTGCTTCG
>JADGRS010000088.1 GCA_017880705.1 Burkholderiales bacterium | reverse complement strand
TCAGCTTGGCGATCATCGTCGCGATGCGCTCGTAGACCCAGCGCGTGTCGTCGTCCGGCGCGATCCACGCGGCCGAGGCACGGCGGTAGTTCTCGCGCTCCTGGACGAGCTGGCCGGCGTGCAATTGATGCGACCCGCAAGTATCGACGATGCGCGCGCATTCCGAGGGCGTGAACAGATCGAGCATGACCTGGGGCGTGACGACCAACTCGTTCGAAGCGAGGCCTTCGAGCGGCTGGAAGCGCTTCATCGCGATCGTGGGTTCGGTCACGATATCGGGAAGCCCCAGCGCGAACGGATGGCGTTCGCTGCCGGGGCTCGTCTTCGCCAGGTCCTTCACGACGGCGTTGATCGAAGTGCCGTTCTTCATCGATCAGACGCTCGCGCTGTAGACCCACGGTTGCACGGACAATGCGTGCGAGCGCAGCGTCTGCCCCTGCGGCGTCTTGATCCAGTCCTTCATCGCGTCCTCGTCGCCGGGAATGCCCACAAGGACGACCTCGATGTCGGGGTCGTTGCCGACGTTGTGGCTGAGAGCCGTGGTCGCGAGACGCGTCGGGGAGTTGTCCCAGTTGATGGTCCAGACGGAGCCCGGAGTGTTCTGCTGCGTGAGCGCGGGATTCACATCATCCATGTCGAGCAGGTCCTGGGTCAGTTTCCTGCGGCCATTTCCGTCGAGGACCGCGAGCCATGCGTAGCGATAGGTGGTTGCCATGAGTTTCTCCTTGTATTCTGTCGGACATGCGCAGAATCGGCCGACAGCGTGCGCTCGATGATTTCATCATGGAGCGCCGGTGAGCACTCCTACCCGCGCCGGTAGGATCGAGATGTCTTTTGCGCTGTCGGCGATCGCGCTATGCGGATTCGCGGCATCATTGGCTGGTTGTAACACCGGCGCCGTGCAGCCACGGCGCGAAATCGCTTTTATTAATTTCGACAACCAACGAGCTCGTTTCGCGTTCGAGCGCTTCGCGTCCGCTTGCGAGGCGCTTGGGATCCAGGAGCGTCATCGCGTCACGCTCGAATTCAGCGGGGTCGATGTCATGGACGAACTGGCTTTGAGGAGCGTCCTGCAACGCGAGATCGGGAAGGGTCCGGTCGCCATCGTCGCTCCGACGTCGCCGGTCCTCGTGGAGGCCGCGCGGCTCACCTCGACGATCCCGATCGTCTTCTTCACGCACCAGGATCCCGTGGACCTGAACCTCCTATCGTCGCTCACGCATCGCCGCGACAACGCCGCGGGCATATCGATCTACTTGGGCATCGAGCCGAAGATGTTGGAGCTACTGCGGGAGGCGGCGCCGCAGGCGCGGCGCATCGGCTACATTGTCGATAGCGACGAGGCGCTTCGCCCGAATACGACGGAGTTCCTCGACTGGGCCGCCCGTAAGCACGGCGTGCAATGGAAGCTCATCCCGGTCAAGTCGATCGAGACGTTTGCCAACGACATTCGAAGCGCAGGGCCCATCGACGCCTGGTTCGTCACCAAGGCTTCCTTGCTGGACGAACACCGCATGGAAGTTGTCGCGACCATGGCCGCGACCCGGCGCCCCGCGATCTATCCTTCGCAGCTCGACGTCGCCGCCGGCGCGCCCATGGCGTACGAGGCGATCTTCGACGATCCCAACGGTGCGCTCGCGCGCCAGCTGGATCGCGTCCTGTCGGGCGTGACCCCCGGCGACATTCCCATCGAGCGGCCGAAACGCTTCAGCCTTTCGGTGAACGTCAACGCGGCGAGGGCCGCCGGAATGACCATTACCCCGCAGCTGCTCTCCCAGGCGGACAAGGTGCGATGAGCCTGGTGCAGCTTTCCGATGCCGACGCCGCGGTGGCCGAGGAGCGCCGGCGGCTTCGCTTCGGCAGCGGCACCACGAGCCGCCTGTTCCGTCGCTACTTCACGGTGATGGCGATCGGGACCTGCGGCATCCTCCTGCCCGCGCTTGCCGTCGAGATGATCTTCAGCTACGCCGAAGGGCTCCGCACCATCGAGCGCGAGCAGACGATTCGCGCCGACGCCGCCGCCTCGCGCGTCGCTTCGCAGATCGAGGAGATCGAGACACAGATCAAGGAGGTCGCCAACCTTCCGTGGGGGCGCAGCGGCCTCACCGAGATCGACCGCCGCTCGGAGTTCCGCCGGCTCCTCAAGCGCGTCCCGGCGATCCTCGAGATCTCGCGCTACGACTCCGCCGGGCGCGAGACCCTCCACGTCTCGAGATTGACCGAGGACCGCGTGTCGGATTCGTCGGCACCGCCGTTGGCCGAGATCGATCGCGCTCCGCCCGACGAGATCGCGTTCAGCGCGGTGGAATTCCGGGATTCGCTCGAGCCCTTCGTGCATAGCACCATAAGCGAGGGCGCGTTCGGCGATGGCGGTTGGGTGAACGCCGTGATCGATCTCAAGCACGTGGCCGAGACCTTCGCCCGCCTTCGCGTGGAAGGCGGCGGCGGCGCATACCTCGTCGACGCGTCCGGTGTAGTCATCGCGCATCCGCAGGTCGAATACATGCTCCATCGCACCGTCGTGCGCGACCAGGAAGTGCTCGGTTTCGCCTCGGGCCACGGCGCGCGCGACACGCGCGGCGCGCTGAGGACCACGTCCCTCGACGGGCGTCCGAGCTATTCGAGCGTCGCGTCCATCGGCGTGCCGCCCTGGACGATCGTCGTCGAGCAGCCGGCGGACGTGGTGACCGCGCCGCTGCGCCGCTCGCTCTTCGGAGCGATGACGATCCTCGCGGTGGCGCTCCTGATGTCGTTCCTGGTGAGCCATTGGTACGCGCGGCGCCTCACGCGCCCGATCCTCGCGCTGGAGGCGGGCGCGGTGGCGTTCGCGCAGGGCAATTTCAAGAAGCGCATGGACGTGCACACGGGCGACGAAATCGAGCTCCTCGCCGCGGAGTTCAACAAGATGGCCGATCAGCTCCAGGAATACACGGACGGCCTCGAGCGCCGCGTCTTCGAGAAGACCACGCAGCTCGAGATGGCCAACCGCCACAAGAGCGAGTTCCTCGCCAACATGTCCCACGAGCTGCGCACGCCGTTGAACGCGATCATCGGATTCTCCGAGGTGCTGAAGGAGCGCATGTTCGGCGAGCTCAACGACAAGCAGATGGAATACGTGCGCGACATCTACGGCTCGGGCCAGCACCTTCTTTCGCTCATCAACGACATCCTCGACCTCACCAAGGTCGAGGCCGGTCACATGGCGCTCGACGTCCGCGAGTTCGACGTGCGCGCCGCCGTCGACAACTGCTGCACGCTCATTCGCGAGCGCGCGCAGAGAAGCCGCCTCACGTTCACGTCCGAGGTCGAGCCCGGCGTCGGCAAGTGGCCCGCCGACGAGCGCAAGTTCAAGCAGGTGCTGCTGAACCTGCTCACCAACGCGGTGAAGTTCACGCCCGCGGGCGGCATGGTGGCGATGCGCACCTGGGTGGAAGGCGATTGGCTCGTCGTGAGCGTGCGCGACACCGGCGTCGGCATCGCGGCCGAGGACCGCGCGGCCATATTCAAGGAGTTCCACCAGCTTCCGCTGAACGGCGCCGCGAAGCACGAGGGCACGGGCCTGGGGCTGTCGCTCTCGCGGCGGCTGGTGGAGCTGCACTGCGGAACGCTCACGGTCGAGAGCGAGCCGCGGCGCGGATCGACGTTCACCGCGCGCTTCCCCCGTTCGCTGGAAAGAGCCGACCATGGCTAGCCGCGTGCGCATTCTCGTCGTGGAGGACGACGAGAAGAGCCGCCGGCTTCTCACCGACGTGCTCGCCTTCCACGGCTACGAGGTGGCCGCCGCGGGCAGCGGCGAAGAGGGCGTGCGCAGCGCGAGCTCGGCCGCGCCCGATGCCGCGCTTCTCGACATCCAGCTTCCGGGGATCAGCGGATTCGAGGTGCTCGCGGCGCTGCGCGAGCCGTGCTGCTGCGGCGAGCGCCTGCCGGTGGTCGCGGTGACGGCGTCGGTCATGGACCAGGATCGCAAGAAGATCCTCGCCGCGGGCTTCAACGCCTTCATTTCCAAGCCCGTCAACATCCGCGAGTTGCTGGCGACCCTCGAGAGCCTCCTGACGAAGGCGGCGACGTGAGCGCGCACGCCGACCCGGGGGCCGACGAAGCCGGGGACGGCCGTGCCGCCCACATCCTCGTGGTGGACGACACTCCCGCCAACGTGAAGCTCCTCGAGGATCTCCTGGGCTTCCACGGCTACGAGGTGGAGGCCGTCACCAGCGGCGAGGAAGCGCTCGCCGCGATTCGCGAGCGGCTCCCGGACCTCATGCTGCTGGACGTCCTCATGCCGGGGCTTTCCGGCTACGACGTGTGCAGAGCGGTGCGCGTCGATCCCGCGCTCGCCATGTTGCCGGTGGTGATGGTGACCGCGCTCGAGGACCGCGAGGAGCGCGTGAAGGGGCTCGATGCCGGCGCCGACGATTTCCTCTCCAAGCCGGTGAACCCGCCGGAGCTGCTCGCGCGCGTGCGCTCGCTGCTGCGCATCAGGCGCCTCTACGACACGGTGCAGCGACAGGCCCACCAGCTCGCGGCGTGGAACCAGAGGCTGGAAGCGCGCGTGCTCGAGCAGGTGAGCCACGTCGAGAAGCTGGGGCGCCTCAAGCGCTTCTTCTCGCCGCAGCTCGCGGAGCTCATCCTCGCCGGCGGCGCCGACGATCCGCTCGAAAGCCACCGGCGCGACATCACGGTCGTCTTCCTCGACCTGCGCGGCTTCACCGCGTTCGCCGAGGCCGCCGAGCCCGAGGAGGTGATGGCCGCGCTTTCCGAATTCCATCACGCGATGGGGCGGCGCATCCTCGAGTACCAGGGCACGCTCGAGCGCTTCACGGGCGACGGCCTCATGGTCTTCTTCAACGACCCGCTGCCGATCCACCAGCCCGCGAGCCGCGCGGTCGAGATGGCTTTCGTGATGCAGGAGGATGCGCTCAGGCTCGCGGCGCAGTGGAAGAAGAAGGGCTACACGCTGGGTCTCGGGATCGGCATCGCGCAGGGCTACGCGACTGTGGGCGCGATCGGCTTCGAGGGGCGCATCGACTACGGCGCGATCGGCACCGTGACCAACCTCGCGAACCGCCTTTGCGACCTCGCCGAGCCGGGGCACATCCTCGTCTCGCAGCGCGTCTACGCCGAGGTCGAGGAGAGCGTCTTCGCCGAGGACATCGGTGAAGTGCGCCTCCACGGGTTCAAGCGCCCCGTTAGCGCCTTCCGGCTGCTCGACCTGAAGGGGCTTCCGGAGTGAGGCGGTGAAGCAATCCTCGGTCCGCGCGCGGATTCGGCAGCTCTGTTGCCTCGGCATTCCCGGCGAGCTCCTGATGGCGTCGCTCCTTCCATTGCTGCGCGAGCTCGTGCCGAGCGATTCCGCCGCGTTCTTCTGGGTGGATTCCCGCGGGGAGATGCAGAACCTCTACGCCGAGCGGCTCCTCCCCGCCGAGATGATGTCGCTCTATTTCGAGCGCTACTACGAGGGGCAAGAGGCGTCGTTTCGCAAGTCGTTCCTCGAGCGCGCCGCCTCGCCCGACGGCGTGGTGTCGACGAGCGCCGACACGGAGCTTCGCAAGACCGCCTACTACAACGAGATCCTGAAACGCCTCGACGCGCACCATGTGCTCTACGGCATCGTTCGCGAGCAGGGCGCCGCGCTCGGGCAGCTGTCGCTTTACCGGCCGCTCGACGCGCCCGCGTTCACGCCGCGCGAGCGCGCGGATCTCGCGAGCGTGATGCGCTACATCGCGCACGGCATCGCGGGCGACGAGACGCGGCACCACGGCTCGACGTTGACGTTCGAGGACTCCGACGAGGAGGCGATGCTGGTTACCGATCGCGGCGGCGCGATCCGCCATGGCTCGGAGAAGGCGCGGCGGCTGCTTCTCCTCGCGACCACTTCGGACATCAATCCCGCGAGCCTCAAGGCGGCGGTGAACGAGCGCGCGGCGCAGGCGCTGCGCACCGTCGCGTCGCGCCTGGACGCCGTGGCGCTGGGCGACGAGCCGCTGCCTCCCGCCATGTCCTTCGACACGAAGTGGGGACGCTACCTAATGCGCGCGTACTGGCTCGACGACGACTACCAGGCGGCCGACGCGCTTGTCGGCGTGCGCATCCAGCGCCAGGAGCCCATGATCGTTCGCTTCGTGCAGGCGATGGGGCGCCTTCCCCTCTCGCCCCAGCAGCGCGAGATCGCGTTGATGATCGCCCAGGGCAAGAGCAACCAGGAAATCGCCGAGAGCCTCGGCGTTTCCGGCAACACGGTCGCCTATCACATCAAGCAGCTCTTCCTGAAGCTCGACGTGCACGACCGCGCGGGCGCCGTCGAGCGCATCACCGCGCGTCCGCGGACGGGAAAGCCTGCCGGCTAAAGCCTCTCGCACGGCTCTTGCGCACAGCATTGTTCAAGACGATCACACGGAAAACGGATCAGTCGCCTTCGCGAGCGGAGGCAACGACCTCGGCGCCGCCGCCGCCCGCGGAGCGGCGCGCGAGGCGCGCGCTGATGCGCCGGCCGAGGGTGTCGAGGTAGGTGTAGAGCACCGGCACCACGACCAGCGTGAGGAGGGTCGAGGTGATGATGCCGCCGATCACCGCGCGCCCCATGGGCGCGTTCTGCTCGCCCCCGTCGGACAGCCCGATCGCCATCGGCAGCATCCCGAAGATCATCGCCATCGTCGTCATGAGGATCGGGCGCAGGCGCACCTGGCCCGCGGCGAGGATCGCATCGTGGCGCGACTTGCCTTCGCGCAGCCCCTGGTTGGTGAAGTCCACCAGGAGGATCGCGTTCTTGGTGACGAGGCCCATCAGCATGATGACGCCGATGATCGAGAAGATGTTGAGCGTGCTTCCGGTGACCAGAAGGGCGAGGAAGACGCCGATCAGCGTGAAGGGCAGCGACGCCATGATCGCGAGCGGCTGCAGGAAGCTTCCGAACTGCGAGGCGAGGATGAGGTAGATGAAGATCACCGCCATGCCGAGCGCGGCCACGGCGGCGGTGAACGACTCCTGCATCTGCTGCGTGTCGCCGGCGATGTCGAAGCGGTAGCCCGTCGGCAGCTGGATCGTCTTCAGGAGCGCCTCGACATCCTTGCCCACGTCGCCCGAAGGGCGGCCCTCGACGTTCGCGTAGATCCCCACGCGCCGCTGCAGGTCCTGGCGCTTGATGATCTGCGGGCTCGTCGACGGCTGGAATTCCACGACCTGGCGCAGCGGCACGAGGATCGGCGTGCCGTCGGCGTTCGCGCGGCTGCTCATCACGTAGAGCTCGCCGAGGTCCGCGGCGATCCGCCGCGACGTCCTCGGCAGCTGGACGTTCACGTCGTAGTTCTGGCCGTCCGGCGCGAGCCAGTGGCTGATCACGTCGCCCGCGACGAAGGGGCGGACGGCCGCGCCGATCTGCGCCACCGTGAGGCCGAGGTCGCTCGCCAGCTCGTTGTTCACCTTGATGGTGATCGCAGGGTTCTGCGCCTTGTTGCTCGTCTCGAGGTCGGTGATGCCCTTGATCTTCGAGAGCTTGTCGACGATCTCCTGGGTGACGTCGGCGAGGCCCTCGGGCGAGGGGCCGAGGAGGTTGATCCAGATCGGCTTCTGGTAGCCCACCGAGAGCTCGATGCCGGGAATGGCGCGGATCTTGTCGCGCACCGCCGCCTCGAACGCCTTCTGCGACATGCGCGGCGTCACGTGGCGATCCACCAGCCGCACGTCGACGCGCGCGACGTTGCGGCCGTCGCCGGTGCCGACGTTGGCGATCATCATCTCGACTTCGGGATAGCGGCGCAGGAGCTCCTCGACCTGGCGCGCCTTGGCGTCGGTGTATTCGAGGCTCGATCCCACGGGCGTGGTGAGGCGGAAGGAGCTGCGGCCTTCGTCCGTCTCGGGGACGAACTCGGTGCCGACGAGCGGAACGATGAAGAAGCTCGCGATGAACACGACCACCGCGAACGCCATCACCTTGAGGCGATTCTCGAGCGCCCATTCGAGGAGCGCGCCGTAACGCTCGTGGGCCCATTCGATGGCCGCTTCGATGCGGTCCATCATCCGCGCGAGCCATGGGATGCGGGAGAAGCGCCCGCCGGGGGGATCCCGCCAGATCGACGAGAGCATGGGATCGAGGGTGAAGCTCACGAAGAGCGACACCAGCACGGCGACCGCGACGGTGATGCCGAACTGGAAGAAGAACTTGCCGATGATGCCCTTCATGAACGCCACCGGGACGAACACGGCGACGATCGCGAACGTGGTCGCCATCACGGCGAGCCCGATCTGGTCGGTGCCCTCGCGTGCGGCGCGGAAGTGATCCTTCCCCATGCCGAGGTGCCGCACGATGTTCTCGCGCACCACGATCGCGTCGTCGATGAGCAGCCCGATGCACAGCGACAGGGCCATCAGCGTGAGGAAGTTCAGCGTGAAGCCGAACACGTAGACCGCGATGAAGGTCGCGATCACCGAGATCGGCAGCGTGAGCCCGGTGATGATGGTGCTGCGCCACGAATGCAGGAAGAGGAAGACGATGAGCACCGTGAGGATCGCGCCCTCGACGATCGTCGTCTTCACGCCATTCAGCGCCTTCTCGATGAAGTCGACATCGGCGTAGGCGATCTCGATCTTCACGTCGGCGGGCAGTGTCTTCCTCAGGTCCTCGACCGCGGCCCTCACGCCGGCGCCGACTTCCACGATGTTCGCGTCCTGCACCTTGAGCACGTTGAGGCTCAGTCCGGGGTTGCCGTTGACTCGCGACAGCGACTCGGGCTCGCGTTCCCCGTCGACGATGTCTGCGACCTCGCCGAGATAGACGGGGCCCTTCGCGCGGCGCGCCACGATGATCTTCGCGAACGCCGCCGGCTCCTTGATCTTTCCCTCGACGCGCACCAGCTGCTCGCTCGGCCCCTGCACCACGCGGCCCGCGGGCGTGTCCATGTTGGCGGACTGGATCGCGCGGACGACCTCGTCGACGCCGACACCCTGCGAGAGCATCTGCGCGGGCTTCAGGTTCACGAGGATCTGGCGCGCGACGCCGCCCGATTCCTGCACCTGGCCCACGCCGGGAACGTTCTGGAAACGCTTGACGATGACCTGGTCGGTCATCGTGGTGAGCTCGCGCAGGCTGCGGGTGGGCGAGGTGATCGCGAGCGAGACCACCGGCTGCGCGTTGTCGAAATCGCCGCGCAGCACGAGAGGATCCTTCACCTCGCGCGGAAAGCCCGGGCGGATGAGCGCGATCTTGTCGCGCACGTCCTGCACGCCGCGCTCGATGTTCGCGTCGAGGCGGAACTCGATTCCCGTCTCGCTGCGGCCCTCGAAGGTGTTCGAGCGGATGAGGCGAACGCCGTTCACGGTGTTCACGACTTCCTCGATGGGCCTCGTGATGTCGTTCTCGACCGCTTCGGGCGAGGCGCCTGGATACTGCACGCTCACGAAGACCACGGGAAAGTTGATCTCCGGCATGCGCTCGATGCGCAGGCGGTTGTACGAGAAGACCCCGAGCACCAGGAGCGCCACCATCACCATGGTGGCGAACACGGGCTGGTTGATGCTGGTGCGCGTGATCCACATGGCGAGGGCCTACGCCGCCTTCGCCGGCGCGCTCTTGATCACCGCGGGGGCGCCGGGCTTCAGGCCGGAGACGCGCGCGCTCACGACGCTGATTCCTTCCTCGAGGCCGCTGCGCACCTCGACGAGGCCGCGCTGCGGCTCGGTGGCGCCGAGCTTCACCGCGCGCTTGCCGATCTTGCCGCCCTCGATCGTGAACACGTACGCCTGTCCCGCCTCGTCGCGCACGGCGCTCACGGGGATCACCGTCGAGATCGCGGTCGATTCGAGCACGATGTCGCCTTTCG
>JADGRS010000407.1 GCA_017880705.1 Burkholderiales bacterium | reverse complement strand
CTGCGCCAGGGCGCGAAGGACTATCTCGTCAAGCCCGTCAACGAACGCGAGCTGCTCGAGAAGATCCGGCTCCTCGTGCTGAAGCCCGTGACCGGCTCGGTGCACTGAGCTCGCGCTGAATCCGCGACGCCTCTGGGCATAACCCGCCGCTTCCAACGGTCGCTTCCCCGGCTTATCCACATTCGGAAAGAGATGTTCTCCCGGGGGCCGCGAGCCGTTACGATGGCTCGATGAAGGTCCGAGTTTTCCCGCTGCGGCAACGAGGCCGGCGCACCCGAAGGGCCGAGATGGACGAGGGCACGGCGGGCGAGCTGCAGATGGCCTCGACGATGCACGGCTCCGAGATGCACGTGGTCGCGCGGCTATGCTCGCGCACCGCCCTCAGCATCCACGACGAGGACCTGCTGCCGCCCCTCTACTCGCCCGAGCTGATCGCCGTCGCCCGGCAGGCGCTTCTGCTGCGTGGATTCCAGAACGACGACGGCACGGCCTACGTGCAGGAGTGGCGCTGCGTGGTAGAGCAGCCCTAGCGGCGCTCGATGATTTCGCGAATGCGCAGCATCGCGGCATCGCGGCCCGCCATGAAATCCTCGAAGGTGTTGCGCGCGGCAACGCTGGGCGTGAGCTCGCCCACGGCGACGCCCATGAACTTGTCGAGGATGAAGCAATCCTGGTCGAAGAGCCGGCAGCCCCCCCTGAAGTCGTGCGCCGCCGTGGAGAGGTACATCTCGACCTGCGAGCGCGGCAGCGCAACGGGGAAGCCCTCTGCCCAGAACCGCAGGCGATCGCCGAGCGGCTCGCCCACGACAACGGCCTTCCCTCCCGCGAAGTGCACGAGGCGCGCGGCCATGATCAATCCCGCCGAGAACGTATTGGGGCCCGTGATGATGAAGACCTTGCCGTCGGCGGGGAGCGCCTTCGCGAGATCGGCCGAGAACCGGCGCGTGAGCTCGTAGCCGCCGCCCCAGTTGAAGCGCATGTCGACGATGGCGTGCTTCGCGTGGTGCCCGGTCACGTCGTGCAGCGCCTGCGCGAGGAAGGTGGGAAGGTCGATCTGGCGCGTGTTGACGCTGCCGCTCACGCGCACGTACACCGCGCGCTCGCTCTCGAGCCAGGTGAGCGCGTAGGGACTCGGCACGTCGCGTAGGTAGAGCGGCTTCGGATCGATGCCGTCGGCGAGCCGCAGCCATCCCTCGGTCTCGAACGAGGTGT
The DNA here is from genome assembly GCA_017880705.1 of Burkholderiales bacterium. Classification (GTDB taxonomy): domain Bacteria; phylum Pseudomonadota; class Gammaproteobacteria; order Burkholderiales; family Usitatibacteraceae; genus Usitatibacter. Next base: position 1,997 of record JADGRS010000407.1, on the reverse strand, counting down.
CGAGCGGCAGCAGGTGGCGGAATTCACGGAATGCGTCGCTGGGCAGCACCTTCTCGTCCACAGGAATCGCAAGATTCACCGCCGCTCCGCCGCGCTTGCGGAACTCGAACGCGACGACGTTCGTGTCGGTCGAAACGCCTAGCGCGCGCAATGTCGCCGGCGCGGAAAGAAAGTATTCGCTGCGATACCGCCGCCAGCCCTCGACGCCCGGGATGAACGGCCGAAGCTGGCGCAGCAGCTCTTCGGGATCGAGGTCCTCGATGGAGACCACGCGTGCGCCGAGCAACGCCTCGTACCGCGGCCGCGCCTTCACGACGTAGAGACCGTCCGCGAACCAATGAAACCGCAGCGGGAGGCGCTTGAGGCGGCTGTCGGTGACGTGCGTGTGCGCGTTGTCGAACACGGCGAGGCCCCGCGCCACCTCGAGCGACAGCGCCTCGTCGTCGAGGGAGGGGCGGCGGGCGACGATCTCGCGGGAGAGCGCATCGAAGGCTTTCCTTTGGTCTTCGCTGCCGCTGCGCTCGTTGGCGAGGACGGTGTCGCGGAAATATTGCGCGTCGTCGGTCGCCGCAGACGATGGCAGCTTCGGCCCCGCGGCGACGCGAACGAGCTGCCATCCTCCCAGGGCCAGGACCACCATCACCAGAATGGCGGGCACGGCGAGGAGAGCGACGACGGCTCGAGTCATCACGCGCATGGGGGTTTGACGCTCGGAGCGAATCTTCCGGATTCAGCGCCGGCGCTCGTGCACGTCCCGATATACTGGCTCCTCGTTTTCGAGGAGATCGTCATGAACGTACGCCCGCTGGGATCCGCCATCCTCCTGCTGCTTCTTGGCGGCGCGGCGAACGCGGCCGCCCCCGCGCAATCGCTCGCCATCAAGCTCCAGGATTCCTCGGTGGATCCGTCGCTCACGCACATGCGCATGGTCATCGACCACGACACGCTCAAGCCCGGCCGCGTCACGTTCGAGGCGACGAACGAATCGAAGGGCCTCGTGCACGAGGTCATCGTCGTACGCGACAAGGGCGTGAAGGAGCTTCCGTACGACGCCAAGAAGAACGTCGTGATCGAGAAGCGCATCCAGCACCTGGGGGAGCTGCGGGGACGCCGGCTGTGCATGTTGAAGGCCCCCAAGATGTGCGTCGCACCCGACTGGCTCTCTACCATCCTGGATGAGGGACATTTCGGCCCGAGCGAGCAGTTCTTCGGTTCCGTGGCCACCGATAGCAAGGCGTCGCGAGTCGTCTTGCCGGTCTTCTTTGGCCAGACCGATGCCTGCCTCACCTCGAAGCGGAGCTTTGACACGATGTGCGAGTTGAATCCGCAGGTAGCCAAGGACCTGACCGTGATCGCCAGTTCTCCCGTTATGGTAGTCACCTTCTACATATTTCACAGGAACTACCACGGTTTGAGTCGTGAAAGATTCGCCAAGGTCTACTCGGATCTGCCCAACAGCGCGGCCGGCCGGCAGCTCGCCACTCTGTTTCAATTCGAGAATCTGGTGGTCAAGGACATCGCTTGCCTGGCGCCTGCCCTGGGTGTGCTCGCGGCGGCCGAACGTGCCCGCGGCAAGTCGGGAGTCGGGGGCCGAAAGGGATAGGGAATGGACACAGAGAACGACGCACCGTCACCAGTCGGCGGAACCCGCGGGGCCACCAGTTCGCGACGCCACACGCTCGCCCTGATGCTGGGGGCCGGGCGCTGGTTGCCCGGAGCGCTAGCCGCCGCCGACGGCAGCGCGACCGTGCGCCTGGCGATCTCCGAGAGCGTGGTGGGGGACGTGAATCTGAGTGACGCCCGGGCGGCCATGCTGGTCTGGACCAAGCGGTTGACCGAAGGCCTGAACGTCCTGATCGACCCGAAGCTGTTCAATTCCACACAGGAGATCGTGGACCGCACGCATCGGGGCCAGTTGGACGCCATGGCCGTGAATGTCCTCGAGTACCGTCAGATTGCCGATTTGTTGGATTCCAGCCAGATCGTCGGCGCGGCGG
>JADGRS010000406.1 GCA_017880705.1 Burkholderiales bacterium | reverse complement strand
TGCGCACCGATTCGATCACGTCGGGCACGGCATCCCACGTGACGAGCACGAGCCACGGCAGCAGCAGGAAGACGGTGCCGAGGAGATTCACGAACGCCCTGCGTCGCGCGCCAAGGGTCCGATACAGGAGATCCACGCGCACCTGCCGATCCCAGCGCCATGCGTACGCGATTCCGATCATGAACACCGCGGCGTGGCAGAGCTGGCCCATGTCGTTGGCGAAGAATTGGCCGCGGCCGAGGTATTCGCGCAACGGGTTCTGCACGAAGAGCAGGAACACGACGGCGAGCACGAGCCACGCCATCACGCGGCCGATCCTGTCGATGAGCGCCTCGATCACGTCGGCGAGCCGGTCGAGCGCATCGAGCGCCCGACTCGAAGGCGCGCCCGGCGTCGGGATCACGCGGCGCGCTTCCTCACGCTGACCGGCACGGCGTTCACCGCCGCATTTCCCGAAAGCGGATCGAGGGCCTCTTCGTCGGAGACGTCGTTGTAGCTCGCTCCATGAAGCGCGGATGCGAGAGAAAGCCGCACGCCGTCCCGGCGCTGGCCGAAGCCATGCGGAAGGCACACCGCGCCCGGCATCACGCGATCGGTGACCTTCGCCGTGACGGTGATCTCGCCGACGCGCGATGCGAGCACGACCTCATCGCCGTCCGCGATGGAGCGGCTCGCGGCATCGACGGAGTGGATCCAGAGATGGTCGCGGCGCGGGCCCTTGGTCAGGCGATGGGAGTTGTGCATCCAGGAGTTGTTGCTGCGCAGGTGCCTGCGCCCGACCAGCAGCAGCGCGCCGGCCTCGACGGCGCGCGACAGGATATCCGTCTCGACGCGCGCCAGGTCCGCGATGAACGCCTCGGGCGCGCATGCGATCTTCCGGTCGGGCGTCTCGAGGCGCTGCAGGAGCGAGGGCGCGAGCGCACCGAGATCGACGCCGTGCGGCGCGGCCTTGAGCGAATCGAGGGAGAGCGTCTTCGCGTACGGCCCGGCGCGAATTCCCGCGGCGACGCTCGCCATCGGATTCGGCATCGTCTTGTACTCGACTCCCGCGGCCTTCGCGTACGCGGCGCCGACGCCGTTGAAGATCTCCCAGTCGTAGCGGGCGCCGGCGGGCTTCTCGAACACCGCCGCGTTGTGGCGCGCGACGTTGCGCACCGCGAAGGCGTTGAAGACCACGTCGTAGTTCTCGTGGGACAGCATCGAGGCGGGCGGCAGGATCACGTCCGCGTGGCGCGTCGTCTCGTTCACGTAGATGTCGATCGCGGCCATGAACTCGAGGCCGGCGAAGGCGCGGTCGAGGCGCCGGCCGTTGGGCGTCGATGAAACGGGATTGCCCGCGATGGTGAGCATCGCGCGGATTTGCCCGTCGCCCGGAGTCTCGATCTCGTCGGCCATCGCGGCCGCGGGCAATTCGCCGCTGAACACGGGACGCCCGGAGACGCGCGCCTTGTAGCTCCCGGGCCCGCCGGCTTTCGTGCCGGGCCCCGTCACGGGAACCGCGGGGAGCGTGAGCATCGCACCGCCGACCGCGTCGAGATTTCCCGTCAGGAGATTCAACAATTGAATGAGCCACTGGCAGACGGTGCCGAAGGGTTGCGTCGACAGGCCGACGCGCCCGTACACGACCGCGGACGGCGCGTCGCGAATCTCCGTCGCGATGGTGCGCACCGCATCGGCGGAAATTCCCGTCGGCGCCGCCGCTCGCTCCACGCCGAAGGGACGGATCGCTTCAATCGCGCGCTCGAGCCCCGACAATCGATCGCCGTAGCGCTCGACGCGCGGCGGGCCGAGCTCGAGGACCGCGTTCACCAGGGCGAGGAGGAACGCGGCATCGGTGCCGGGGCGGATGAAATGATGGCGCGTCGCGACATCCGCCGTCTCGGTGCGGCATGGGTCGACGACGACGACCTTGCCGCCGCGATCGCGAATCGCCTTCAGTCGCGCGGCCACGTCGGGCACCGACATGATGCTGCCGTTCGACGCGATCGGATTGCCGCCGAGGATCAGCCAGTACGACGTATGGTCCACGTCGGGGATGGGAATCATGAAGAGATGCCCGTACATCGCGTGGCACGCGACGTGCTGCGGCAACTGGTCGACGGACGTCGCCGAGAAACGGTTGCGCGTTCGCAGCGCGCGGATCAACGCCGGCCCGTTGAGGATGCTGCCGACGTGATGCGCATTGGGATTGCCGAGGTAGACGCCGAGCGCGTTGGCTCCGTGCTCGCGCTGGATCGCGGCGAAGCGGCCCGCGACGAGATCGAAGGCTTCATCCCAGCCGATCGGCTCCCACTTGTCGCCGTGGCGGCGCACCGGAGCGCGAAGCCGATCGGGATCGTTGTGGATGTCGATGAGCGCCACGGCTTTCGGGCAAACGTGCCCGCGGCTGAATGGGTCCGCGGCATCGCCGCGAACGCTCACGATCTCCTCACCTCGCGTGCGGATCTCGATGCCGCAGAGCGCCTCGCACAGGTGGCAGGCGCGGTGGGTGACGCGGTCCGCGGGTTGCAGCACGGCGGCCCTAGCTCGCGTCCTGGATCTTGAAGCGGGGATTCTCGATGATGCCGAAGATATTTCCGAACGGGTCGGCCACGGCGCCTACCTTGATTCCCTCTCCGACGTCCTTCACCTTCTCGTGCAACTTCGCATCGAGCGTCAGCAGCCTGGCCATCTCCTGCTCGGCGTCGGTGACGCCCCAATAGACGATCGAGCCCTCGGCGCCCGGAGTTCCGTCGGGAATGAGCCCCAGCTCGAACCCGCCGACCGAGTAGCCGACGTAGTAGGGTTGGTCGAAATAGGGCTCGTGTCCCAGGACACGGCTATACCATTCTTTCCCTCTGGCGAGATCGGTGACCGGATAGATCACCGTTCGCAATCCCTTGATCATGCGGGTTCTCCAAGCCTTCGCGCGGATCTGCGAAGGCTAGGATAACCCCGTTGGGATTCAGTAGGCCGTGCCGGGGCGTGAGGACACCTGCGGCGGCTTGCGCTTGTAGAAGTAGTAGTCGGCGGTGTAATTCACGCGCGCCTCCTGGCCGGACTTCGACGCGTCGCATGGGCTCGCGGGCTCGGCTCCGCCCCGGGTCGCGACACGCTGGATGCTCGTCACGCCCGCGAATCTTCCGATGCCTTCGGAAGGTGTCCCCGCCAGAAGCAGCCAGGGAATATTTCCGGCGCCTCCATCCTGGCGCTCGCGGACCGCGCCCTTCAC
>JADGRS010000405.1 GCA_017880705.1 Burkholderiales bacterium | reverse complement strand
ATCAGACGCCTGGCCGATCACCGGGTTGTTGAATCAGACGCCTGGCCGATCACCGGGGTGTTCAGCGCCCGAGCGGCTCCGTCTGCGACATCACCACGCGGCGGTCGAGCGTGCGCTTCTGGTTGTCGCTGAGGGCCGCGTAGAGCGCGTCGAGGTGGCGCTTCAGGTCCCCGAGCGTGTCGTTCTTGATGCGCTCGTCCTCCGCGAGGGACGCGATCACCAGCACCGCGGTCGGCGCGCTTTCTCCGCCCTCGCGCAGCGACATCAGGTGGCGGCGCTGCGCGCGGTCCATCTCGGCCATGTCGCGCACGTCGCGCTCGAAGGCGCGCCACAGCTCGACCTGGTTCGTGCTCAGCAGCAGGTCGACGTTGAGCGACGGCAGCTCGCGCTCGAGGGCGGCGAACGGCTCCTGGCTCGGCGCGGCGTCGCGTTTTGGCGCGGCCGTCGATTCGCGCGTGGAGTTGCCGCGATCGCGCCGCTGCGTCATCTGCGCCGCGGCGTCGGCGGCGGCGAGCGCCAGCGCTCCCGCCAGCACGCACCCGCGAAGTTGCGCTTGCGTCATCGTCATGTAGATCCTTTCGGCTCGATCAGCACCCATGATGAGCCGGGAATCTTTCGACAGGCTTGCGGCGCTCGTTTGCGCCCTACGGCATCTTCACCGTCTCCGGCATGAGCGTGTTGTTCGCGCGGTGGATCACCTCGACCCCGGCGCGCGAGACCCACGGGATCACCTGCCGGTGCAAAGGCAGCACCAGCACCTCGGCCTGGATGATGGCGATGGCGCGATCGATGTGCTCCTGGCGCTTCGACATGTCCATCTCGATCTCGGCGGCGTCGATCTCGCGGTCGAGCGCCACGTTGGTGAAGTTGCCGTAGTTGCCGTCGCCCGCGCCCTGCGCGTTGCGGCTGTGCATCACGGGCTTCAACGTGTTGAGCGCATCCTGGTTGCCTCCGCCCCAGCCGAGCATGAAGGCCGCGAACTGGAGCTTCTCCGCCTGCTGGAAATACTGCGTCTTCGGCATCGCTTCCACGCGCACGTTCAAGCCCACCTTCGCCCACATCGAGGCGAGCGCGATGCAGATGCGCTCGTCGTTCACGTAGCGGTCGTTGGGGCAATGCAGCGTGAAGCCGAATCCCGAGGGATAGCCCGCCTCGGCGAGGAGCCTGCGCGAGGCGGCGGGATCGAAGGGATAGCGGCGCTCGAGGGCGTCGGGGACGCCCGCGCCCTTCGGCGAGGGAAGCGGGATGCCGGTGGGTATGGAAAGGCCGCGCATCACTTGCGTCTTCAGCGCCTCGACGTCGATCGCCTCGTAGAGCGCGAGCCTCACGCGCCGATCCTTGAAGGGGTTCCTTCCCTTGAGGTCCGAATAGACGAGCTCGTCGTGCGCCTGGTCGAGGCCGATCATGATGAAGCGGAATTCGCTCCCTTCCCAGACCTTGAGCGACGGATCGCGCTTCATGCCGGGCACGTCCTGCACCGAGGGGTCCTGCACGAAGTCGAGCTCGCCCGAGCGCAGCGCCGCCATGCGCGTGGCGGGATTGACGATGGGGCGATATTCGATCGCGTCGACGTTGCCTTCGTAGAGGCCTTCCCCGATGCCCCACCACTCGGGATTCTTCACGAGGAGGGTCTTCACGCCCGCCTCGTACGAGACCAGGCGATAGGGGCCCGTGCCCATGGCGTTGCGCGAGCTGTAGGTCTCCTCCTTGTTCATGAAGTCCTGGGGCCGGGTGACGCCGTGCTTCTCGCACCAGCGCTTGCTCATGATGAGGATGTTGGTGACGGTGATGGGCAGGATCGGGTTCGGCGCCGCGGTCGTGAACTCCACCGTGTAGTCGTCGATCCTGCGCGCCGTGCCCGCCTGGTTCGAATAGAGCTTGAAGGTCGAGCCGGAGAGCTTGGCGCGCTCGAAGGAGAACACCACGTCGTCGGCGGTGAAGGGGCTGCCGTCCTGGAACTTCACGCCGCGGCGCAGCTGGAAGACCCACGTCGTCGGTGTGGTGATCTTCCATGACGTCGCGAGCTGCGGGGTGAGCCGCACCTTCTTGTCGTAGCTCACGAGGTACTCGTAGACGAGCCCCGTGATGGCGTTGGTGAAGTTTTCGTTCTGCGCGTGGGGATCGACGGTGGAGGCGTCGCCCTGCGACGACCAGCGGAAGGTCCTGGCGGGCGCGGCGGCCGCCATCGTCAACGCGAGGATAAGGAGAATTGCCCGAAAGGTCATGGAGCGATGCTATCGGCTTTTTGGAAGGAATGAACGGGTTCCGGCAGGCGTTCACTCCATCGGAGGCACCCCCGCAACATCCCACCACCACCGAGGAGCGCGCCATGAAGAGAATCGCACTCGTTTCCGCATTACTCGTGGCATTACCCGTGTTTGCCGATGGTCCCCACTTCCATGCCGATCTCATCGGGTTCCAGGAAGTGCCGTCGATCTCCACCACAGGCCAGGGCACCTTCTCGGGCCGCACGGCGGGCGACTGGAATTCCATCGAATGGGAGCTGAGCTTCGACGGGCTGCAGGCGCCCGTGACCCAGGCCCACATCCACTTCGCGCAGACGGCGGTGACCGGCCCCATCATCATCTGGCTCTGCGGCACGCCGGCGCTTCCCGGCCCCGCGGGGACGCAGACCTGCCCGCAGTCGGGCACGATCTCGGGCACGATCACCTCGGCCAACGTGCTGGCCTCTCCGGCGGCCCAGCAGCTGCGCGTGGGCGCCATCGGGGACTTCATCGTGGCGATGGACGCGGGCTACGCCTACGCGAACGTGCACACGACCATCTCGGGCGGCGGCGAGATCCGCGGGCAGATCAATCCGCCGAAGCATTGAGGGATGTGAGGTCAGTTTCCGCTAGTCAGTCGAAGGTAACGATTTCCACCCAGTTGGAGCCCTTGCCCGTCGGGTATTGGCCGATGGGACGCAGGGCGCCGCTCGACGGGTCGATGGCATAGGTCGAGATCGTGGCCGATAGCTCCCCGGTTGCGACGAGGTAGTTGCCGCTCGGGTCGATGGCGAACCCGCGCGGCTGCTTCTCCGTGGGCGTGCCGCCCAGGTAGGTAAGCTTTCCCGTCGACCCATCGACGCCGAAGGCCGCCAGCGTACTGCTCGTGCGCTCCGACACGTAGAGGAATTTGCCGTTCGGAGTCATGTGAATGTCCGCGACCCAGATGTCGTTGTCGGTATTGCGCGGTGGCGGCGCGTTCGCTCCAC
>JADGRS010000087.1 GCA_017880705.1 Burkholderiales bacterium | reverse complement strand
ATCGGGCTCGCCCTGCGCATACAGCCCGTTGTTGGTGCTTCGGTTCTGGCCCGGTGAAGCGAGGACGCCGAAAGTCAGGCCGTTCATGTTCGGCGATTCGTACCAGACGGAGTGAGGCAGCCGCATGTCGAATTCCGCGCGGTTGTCGCCGCCGCTATTGCCCATGATGGCGTTGTAGTCCCCCGGAGTGCTGGCGAAGGGGTCCAGGCGGCCGGTGGACGTCTTGTACGGCGTATCGGTCTTGCCGAGCTTGATCGTGCCCCAGCTCCTGCTCTGCAGTCCGATGTAGCTGTTGCGCGATCCGAGGCTGAACTTCTGCGCGGTCCCGTCGGTCGACTGATCCGAGGCGCCCGGAGTCGCGGCGTACGCGACTTCGGTTTCAAACTGGAAGACGGCCCTCAAGTCATCGCCGACGTCACGTCCCCCGCGAACCCCGAAGTACGACAGGTTGCTGGAAACGTCGGGAACCCAGCCGTTGTTGCCCGTCACCGGCGAGCCGCCGTTGATGAAGCCGCTCATTCCGTTGGTCTGGCTGTCGAGAGAGACATCGACGTGGCCGTAGAGCGTGACTTCGCCGCCCCCGACATGGAAGGTCAAGTCGTTGCCGGGCTGCATGCTGATGCCGGGCGCGGGTGCTGGCGTGGCTTGCGCCGGCTTGGCCTGCGCTTTCTGCACCGAGCTGATTTGCGACTGCAGTTCCTGGATCTGTCTTTGCATCGCATCCAACTTCGCTTGCAAGTCGGACAGCTGATCCGCGTGCGCGCTGCCTATCGACGCGAGCGCAAGCGAACAAGCAATGGCCAGAGATTTTTTTTGGAATGTCATGCTGGATGTTCCTCCTGGAGATTTTTTGGACTCGTTGCCCCGTGCTGCAGAACTCGACACTGAACCCTGAGCTCTTGTTTGCTGCCATTTTCCGGGATTGGGCTCCGCGCCCATTCGACGAACATTGATGGGAGTCAATTTCGGCAGCGAACCTTGCGGCAAGTTGAATTCCGCACAGTATCGTCAGCTTCGCGAAGGATTCGATGATGAATTCTTCAGCGCCATGTATGTGCGCCATCGAACAGATGGCGGGGCCGATTGCGAGGCACACTTAGTGGATGGACCAGCAATATCTGCGTGACGTGCTCGGCGCCGACCAGGGGGTCGTGAATGCGGAGCCCGCGCGCGACCACGGCAGCATCGCGCCCTACCTGATCGAGGCGTTTCCCGCTACCAGCGAGCAGGGCATGTTCGCGTCCGATTGCGTGGTCCACGCGCAGTGGGGCCGCGTCGCGCTATTTCGCTCGTCCCTCACGGGGCAGTACGGCATGGGGCTCATCGCGCCGACCGATGCGCGGCGCGTCGTCGATTGCTACCAGTTCTCGTGCCTCGACATGGCGGTCCGGACGTTCATCGAGCACGGCTCGGAGCCGTCGCGCGTGGTTCGCTAGTCGGGCCGATGCGCTGGCGCATGGCCCTTCGAGCACCGGGGCCGTAAGAGTTACGGCTTGTCGAACTCGCGGTTGCGCGCGTCGCCGACGGCTTTCTGGATCTTTCCCGCCACTTCCTTCACGAGGCCCTTGGCTTCGGTCTTGGTGCTGCCCACGGCATGGCCGACGTTCTTCTCGATCTTGCCGGCGACTTCTTTCGCACGGCCCTTCACTTGGTCCTTGTTCATTGCGGTCTCCTTTGAAAAGGCAACAATGGGCGTGACCCGCGTTGCCGTCCATCGGACACCGGCGCGCGCTGACGTGGGAGGGCGCCTACCGGGGCGTGAGATCAAATCCCCGCGTACCACTCGTAGCCTTCGTCTTCCCAGTAGCCGCCTTTGCCGCCGGCGATGTGCGCGAAACTTTCCACCAGCTCGATGCGCATCACGTACTTGGCCATCTTGTAGCCGAGCTGGCGCTCCACGCGCAGGCGGATCGGAGCGCCGTTCGCGACGGGCAGCGTCGCGCCGTTCAGGTCGTAGGCGAGCATTGTCTGCGGATGGTACGCATCGTCCATGTCGATGCTTTCGTAGTACTTGTGCGATCCGTCCTCTTCCATCGGATCGGCGCAGTGGAACACGGCGAAGCGCGCGTTCGGTTGAGGCTTCGCGAGCGCGAGAACCTCGTGGAGCGGCACGCCGGTCCATTTGCCGATGGCGCTCCAGCCCTCGACGCAATCGTGGCGCGTGATCTGCGTGCGTGCGGGCATCGTGCGCAGCTCCGCGAGCGTGAGCTTCAGCGGATTGGCGACGAGCCCGTCTACTTGCAGCGCCCAGCCGGCGAATGCGTTCGCCGCGAGCGCCTGGTACCCCGGATCATTCGGCATCGATGTGCCGTTGCTGCGGAACTGCGGCGAAAGGTCGGCTTCGGAGAATTCCTGCGCCATGGACTTGCGCGGGCTGATGAGGTGTTGCGCGCCGCTGCTCAGCGATTCGCCGACGGCCAGGACCTTCGGAAACCACTCGCTTCGCGAGAGCCGCTCGCAACCCGCCGTCACCAGGGCGGCGAATCCCGCGGCGGCGCGCAGCACGAACCGCCGGCGCTCATTCGGGCTTTTCATGACTCGCCTGCGCCTCCACGCGATAGCGGCCCGTGATCATCGAGCGCAGGTTGTTCCAGAGGCCCGTGACGACGACTTCGAACACATGGATCAGCACGAACGCGACGAGGATCCACGCCGCCGCGAAATGCAGCGTGCGCGCCGACTGCCGGCCACCGAAGAGATCGATCCAATTCGGAACCAGCGCATCGAGCCACGGAGACATCCCCAATCCCATGAGGACGAGGAGCGGCAGCACAATGAAGACGATCGCGAGATACGCGAGCTTCTGCAGGACGTTGTAGTCCTTGGCCGCCTCGCCCTTCGGATGGCGAAAGCGCAGGTGGTCCTTGATCGATTGCCCGATCGAGCGCCACTCGCGCCGCGTCGGCGCGAGGTCGCGCGTGAGGTGCCGCGTGGCGATCGAGTAGGCGATGTAGGCGAGGCCGTTGATCGCGAAGACCCACGCGAAGAAAAGATGCCAGCGGCGCGCCATGGCGAGCCACGACGAATCGGGAATCGTGATCCATGAGGGAAAGCCGCGCGCGACGATATCGCCCTCGGAGTTCGCCGACGCTCCGAGCACGCCCGTGGTCACGAACTCGTGCCCGAAGACGCGCGCGACGCCGGTGACGTTGCCCTCGTTGTCTTCGGTCGCCGTGAGCGCGAGGATCGGCGGCCTGCCGGTGTACGAGGACTTTCCCCAGTAGAGCATCGGGTGCGCGTTGAAAATCTGCAGGCCACTCATCAGCAGCAGGAGCGCCGAGAGCACATTGATCCAATGCATCACGCGGACCGCCAGCTTGTGGCGCTTGTAAAGGTAGCTGCCGGCGGTCACGCAGACTTCTTCGAGCGGGGGCGAGACTTGCCTCCCTTGCCCGCGGGCTTGCGCGTGGCGTTCTTCTTCTTCCGGGTCGCGCCGCCTGATGCCTTGACGGCCGCCTTCATTTTGCGCGCCTCGGCGGGGGTCGGCGCCTCCTGGGATTCGTCGCTGATGGGTGGCGTGAGCGCGTTGCGGATCGCCTGCATGATCCTCGCGGAAATTCCTTGCTTGCTGTCCTTGGCCATGGGCGTCTCCGGAAGGATGGCGTGGCCCGGCGACCGGACCCGCAGCCCATCATTCTGCCCGCATCGCGGGGAAAAGTCGCTGAAAGGAGACATCCGGAAACATTTGCGTTCACTAAATTGAAATCAGTTTGACACTTGCGCGTCACGGTCGCTCATCAGACTTCATCGCTCGTTCACTTCCATTCCGGAGACAGGCATGAATTCTCGTGATAAATGGCGGGCGAAGTCCGCCGCGTACGCGTCAGTGTTGGTTCTTTCGACTCTATGCGCGGGCGCGCGCGCCGACGACGGCCACGGTTCGGCCGCAATGAAGACCGCCACGCCGATCAAGCACGTCATCATCATCGTCGGCGAGAACCGCAGCTTCGACCATATCTTCGCGACCTATGTGCCGAAGCGCCGCGACGAGCGCGTGTTGAATCTCCTGTCCCAGGGCATCGTGCGTGCCGACGGCTCGCCGGGCCCGAATTTCGCGAAAGGACAGCAGTACAGGATCGTGTCGCCGCCGAACGCCGGCAAGTTCTTCGTGAGCGCGGGTATGGCGCAGAAGCAGCTCTACGCGACGCTCCCCGCGCCCGACGTGGGCGGCGTCGGCGCTGTGTCGCCCTATGCGGCGATCCTCGGAATTCCCGGCGGCGATCCGGGACTGCCGCCCGCCGATCAGTTCCTGTTCGCCACCGGAGGCACGGGCCTCGGCTTCACGCTCGGCCCCGACACGCGCATCACGAACGTGAACACGCTTCCGCCGGGACCGTTCCAATTGACCGGCCCGACGATGCCCTACGACGCCTTCACCGCCGACACGATCCACCAGTACTTCCAGATGTACCAGCAGATGGATTGCGCCATCGACCGCGAGCACGTCTCGAGGGACAACCCGACCGGCTGCCTGCACGATCTCCAATCGGCGATCACGACCACCTACAGCACGCCGCTCACCGGCACGCCGCACGACACCGGGCAGACGATGGCCTTCTTCAACATGCAGGGCGGCGACGCGCCGCTGTTCAAGTCGCTCGCCGACGCGTACACCATGAGCGACAACTATCACCAGCCGGTGATGGGAGGCACGGGCCCGGACAGCCTGCCGCTCGGCTTCGCCGACCAGGTGTTCTTCAGCGACGGCCACGGCAATGCCGTCACGCCACCTGCGACCGCCATCTACAATCCCGAACCGCAGGCCGGAACGCTCAATCTCTATGCGCATCGCGCGCAGTACTTCAATTGCTCGGACCAGAGCCAGCCCGGCATCGCGGCAATCACGAGCTATCTGAACGCGCTGCCGTACCACGTGAAGACGAATTGCGGGCCCGGCCAGTACTTTCTCGCCGTCAACGTGAACCCGGCCTTCACGCCGAAGGGCGCGGTGACGCCCGGAAGCCCCGTGCCGCCGACGACGCAGCGAAGCATCGGCGATGTGCTCACCGCCCACAACGTTTCGTGGAAGTACTACGGCGGCGGCTTCAATGCCGACGCCACCACGAGCCCGTTCAACGGGAGCTACTGCAACATCTGCAACCCCTTCGAATATCAAGCGGGCTATCCGGCGATGGTGGCGGATCACATGCGCGACGTGACCGATCTCTTCGCCGATCTGCAGAACGGCACGCTCCCCGCGGTCTCCTACGCGAAGCCCGACGGCACGATGGATGGCCATCCGGCCTCGTCGAAGTGGACCCTCTTCGAGGCGTTCGCGAAGAACATCATCGATCTTGCGCAGAGCAACCCGAAGCAATGGGCCGAGACCGCGATCTTCGTGACGGTGGACGAGGGCGGGGGCTACTACGACTCGGGCTTCATCCAGCCGGTGGACTTCTTCGGCACGGGCCCGCGCATCCCGATGATCGCCGTTTCGCCCTTCTCGAAGGGCGGCCACGTGAGTCACGCCTACAACGAACACTCCTCGTTCGTGAAATTCGTCGAGCGCAACTGGCAGCTTCGCACGACGCTCTCCGACCGCAGCCGCGACAACCTGCCCAATCCCAGGCAGGACGACAACGACTACGTGCCGCGCAACATGCCCGCCATCGGCGACCTGTTCGACCTCTTCGATTTCGAGAACGAGGATGGGGGCAAGGAGGACTAGATCCTCTCCAGCATGGGCGTTACTGCGCCGGCGGGCCCCCTGCCGGCGTTCTTTTACCGAACGAGGATCGTCTCGCCGGCGACGACGCGGTCGCCCTCGCGCGCGATCACCTCGAATCCGTCGCGCCACGGAAGGATGAGATCCACCTGGGAGCCCACGCGGATCATGCCGAAGGTCGCGGCGCGCGCGACGCTTTGTCCTGGCGCGTAGTAGCTTTCGATCCCGTTCACCGTCCGCGCGCCGATCTGCACCACGTAGGCCGCGAGCGGCTCACCTCGATAGGTTCCGACGAACTGGGTGACCGCGCGTTCGTTCTGCACGATATGCACGCTGCCGGCGTAGCGCGGCGCCATGCCGATCAGGCTTCGCCAATGCATCTCGGTCATGAAGAGGTTTCCGCCGATCGCGGGGTGGCGGTGGACGAACCCCACCTTCGCGGCGAACGGCGCGCGGTTGTAGTGGATGTCGAAAGGACTCATGAAGATGCCGATCACGAGCTTCGGCTGATCGAAGTCCTCGCGCATGATGTCCTTCACGGTCGCGCTCAGGCCCTGCTTGATGACGACGACGTCCTCGCCGGGCGCGACCTTCTTCACGTACACGACGGTGCCGTCGGCGGGGCTGAGGATGCCTTCAGCCTCGGGGGGCGCGCGTTCCGGGTTGCGGAAGAACCAGACGTGGCGCCAGAAGAGGTAGCCCGCGAGGGCGCCGCCTCCGAGCAGCGCGGCGATCACTCGCCGTCGGTTCGCCAGCCGGCCTCGCACATGATCCTGATGAGAGCCACGCCCGAGGAGAACGGGAAGTCGACGATCTCGAAGGCGCTGCGCTCGCGCTCGATGAGATTGAGCCAGCGCTTCACGCCCGCATGGCCCACCAGCTCCCGCACGTAGATGTTGGTGTCGTGCATCAGCACGTAGCTGTTGCGCCGCGTGTAGTCGAGGACGGCTAGGAAGTCGTGGCGCACGTCCGCGAAGGCGTGGCTGCCGTCGATGAAGGCGAGGTCGATGTCGGGAAGCCGGCGCCTCTCGTACGCGGCGAAGAACTCGGCGCTCGTCTCCTTGTAGTGCGTCACCTGGTCCTCGACGCCGAAGCGCGCGAAGTGCGCTCGCACCTTCTCGGGCTCATCCCACTGCGAGGTGCCGCCGACGGTGCGCAGCGGGCCGTGCTTGAGGAGCGAATAGGAAGGATCGACGAAGCTGAGCGAGCCCGAGCCGTTGTCCTTCAGCGCGAGCGCGAGGCAAACCACGCTGAATCCGTATCCCGAGCCGATGACCACGATGTGCCGGGGGCGCAGCGAGCGCACGAGGCCGTAGTAGAGAAAGCCGAAGCCGAGGTTCAGGCCGGCCTGGTCCTCGTAGTGGCCGAGCGGTTTCGCGTGCTCGAAGATCTCGCGCATCTTCGCGGGATCGAGGCTGAAGGTCGGGCTTTCCCTGGGCTTGAGGCTGAGCATCTCGTCGCGGCTCCTGTGGTGGGCGTTCCGGCAAACGTACGGCCGCAATGTGGCGCTTTCGTGTCACGCGGGATGTCACGAATCTGCAAGACAACTCTCGCAGCATCGCTGCATGAGCGCCGTCATCGCCCCGATATTCGTCACCTGGACCCAGCGCTGGGAGACGGAGCAATACATCGAGCATTACCTGCGCATCCGCGGCCTCGCGGGGCAGCACGACGTGCGCGCCAGGATCCAGGCGGTGCTCGCCTGCTATCCCGGCAAGCCGCCCTATACGAAGTCCGATCTCGACTTCTACCTCGACGCGAACGTGTTCCGCGGCAGGTAGCTCAGTACTGCCCGAGCACTTCACGCGCCCTGCGTTTCGCGAAGACCGGAACGAACGTCTTCACCGTCGCATACGATTCCAGCAGGTCGAGCTGCTGCTCGTAGACGGATTCGACTTCGTCGAGAGGCCGCTGCGTTTGGTGAGCCAGCTCGATGATCACCTCGCGTGCGCCCGGGACTTTCGTGCGGACCAGTCGTTGCATCCGGTCAGCGTATGGCGGTTTCATGGCGCTTTCGTGTCACAGCGGGGAAATGTTCGAGAGCTAGGCTTGGGG
The DNA here is from genome assembly GCA_017880705.1 of Burkholderiales bacterium. Taxonomy (GTDB): domain Bacteria; phylum Pseudomonadota; class Gammaproteobacteria; order Burkholderiales; family Usitatibacteraceae; genus Usitatibacter. The sequence continues at coordinate 2,110 of JADGRS010000087.1, read as the reverse complement.
ACACGCACCCTATTGATTCGCGAGACCGATGAAAGCTCGTTCGACGAATGCCAGGGATCGCCGCAAGAGCGCTCGCCCCGTTCCACCGCACGCCGAGGGTGATTTCGGCTTCCGGGGAACCGCGGTGAGCTGCACGCCGGTGATCATGAGCGGCAGGCGACACGGCAAGAAGCCGACGCCCGCCAAGACCTGAAGCGCTGCGTGCCGGATGCAGCCGTGAAAAAAGAGGCCCCGCACATCGCGGGGCCGAGGTGACAACGAAGAATCCGTTGCCGGGGGGAAGCGATTCATGGTGCCCCCGTTGCCTTGCGGATTCATGACAGAAAAAGGGCCGCGCATACGAGAACGTCTTGCCCGCGCCGGGCCGCGTAGCGAGCGTGTTGGTCGCATCGACGGTGCGACGAACGGTGCGAAAAGCTTGTGTCATCTGGCGTACATAGCGGTCCGGCCGACGCGCAAAATGCGCGTATCCTATTGGCATGATGCATGAATTTCTCACGGCGAACCGGGCCGACCTGATCGAGCGCTGCCGGGTGAAAGTCGGCAGCCGGCCCGCGCCCGCGCCGACCCGGGACGAGCTTGAATTCGGCATCCCGCTCTTCCTCGACCAGCTCATCAAGACCCTGCGGGTGGAGCAAACGGCGAACCCCATGAACAGCCGCAAGGTTTCCGGCGCCTCGGGCGGCGACAAGCAGGTTTTTTCCGAGATCGGCGAGACGGCGGCGCTGCACGGCAAGGAGCTCTACCAGCACGGATTCACCGTCGAGCAGGTGGTGCACGACTACGGCGACCTCTGCCAGGCGATCACCGATCTCGCGTTCGATCGCAAGGCCCCGATCGAGATCGACGAGTTTCGAACCCTCAATCGCTGCCTCGACAACGCGATCGCGGTGGCCGTCACGGAATTCAGCTACCAACGCGATTTCATGTCCGCGGACAAGCAGGCGCACGAGTTGAACGAGCGGCTCGGCGTCTTCGCGCACGAGCTGCGCAACCTCATCAACACGGCGACGCTCGCCCTCACCGCGATCAAGGTCGGCAACGTGGGGCTCGGCGGAGCGACGGGCGCCGTGCTCGACCGCAGCCTCGTGGGACTGAGGAACCTCATCGACAGGTCCCTCACCGAAGTGCGGATCACCGCCGGCATGCCCACGCAGAATCACCTGTTCTCGTTGGCGGAATTCATCGCCGAGGTGAGGCTCTCGGCGGCGCTCGAGGCCGAGCTGCGCAAGCGCGTGCTCGTGGTATCCGACGTCGATCCGCGCCTCGCCGTGGAGGCCGACCGCGACCTGCTGTTCGCCGCCGTGGGAAACCTGCTGCAGAACGCGTTCAAGTTCACCCACGACGGAACGCAGGTCTCGCTGAACGCCTACGCTTCGGCCGATCGCATCCTGATCGATGTCGAGGACAACTGCGGAGGCCTCCCGCCGGGCGACGCGGAGAAGATGTTCGTCCCCTTCACGCAGGAAGGCGAGGATCGCAGCGGCCTCGGGCTGGGGCTTTCGATCTCGCGCCGCAGCGTCGAGGCGAACAAGGGAACCATCAGGGTGCGCGACGTTCCGGGCGTGGGATGCGTGTTCACCATCGACCTTCCCAGGCACTCGCTGCCTCAGCTCGTCAAGGCCCCGGCGGCGGCCTAGCCTTCGTGGGGATCGCTCGCCTGTCCGGTGCCGCCGTTCTCGCTACCTTGGCGGCCTGCGTCGGGAGCCCCGCGTGCGTGGTCGAGAGTTACTCGCTCGCGCAGATCGCGTTCCAGCGCATCGCGGAAGACGTCGCGGTCCTCACCTATCGCGCGGAGCAGAAGACCCAGTGCGGCGCCGTTTCCGTTCCGAGTCCCGCGCGGGTGACCTCGATGTACGTGAATCGCGGCGGGCGTTGGTTGAACGTGCTTTACCAGCAGACGCCGATCGGCGGGAAGTGACGCGAGCTACGTTCCGGGTGACGAGCACGTCGTGGCGGTCTTGGCTGATGGGGGCGAGTTCTGCGCTCGCCGCACCGTGTCTTCCGCGAAGAGCGAACGCTTGCCGTCGCTGGCGCTATTCTCCAGCAGCGTCTTATCGCGACTTCTCTTGTAGAGTTTCCGCGGCGCGATCCAGGGAGACAGCGCGAT
>JADGRS010000404.1 GCA_017880705.1 Burkholderiales bacterium | reverse complement strand
AACTCGATTTCCACGCCGTCGGAGAGGGATTTGGCGGCGGAGGCGCTGACTTCGCGCGAGAATGCGCAATCTACTCGAGAAGGCCGCCCCCATGACGACTTTGAAGCTCTCCCTCATGTCTTTCGTATTTCTCGCCGTTCAGGCTTTCGCGGTTTCCGCGCAGCCCTACCCATCGAAGCCCATCAGGATCATCGTGCCGTATCCGCCGGGCGGCACCTCCGACATCCTCGCGCGCTCCGTGGGACAGAAGCTCACCGAGACCCTCGGGCAGGCGGTCGTCGTCGAGAACAAGTCCGGCGCGACCGGCAACATCGGCGCGGACTTCGTCGCCAAGTCGCCGCCCGACGGCTACACGTTGCTGCTCGCCGACATCGGCTCGCTCGCCATCGCGCCGAGCGTGACCGCGTCGCTGCCGTTCGATCCGGTGAAGGACTTCGCGCCGGTCGTGATGGTCGCGTACTCGCCGCACATCCTCGCGCTCAATCCCGCGGTGCCCGCCAACAACGTGAGGGAGCTGGTGGCGCTCCTCAAGGCGAAACCCGACAGCCTCAACTTCGCGGTCTCCGGCGTCGGCGGCGCGAACCATCTCGCCGGCATCGATTTCGCCGCGCGCACCGGCGTGAAGTGGACCTACATTCCTTACAAGGGCGGCTCGCAGGCGATCGCCGACCTCATGGCGGGACACGCGCAGGTCATGTTCAACGGCATGCTCGCGACCTACCCGGCGGTGAAGGAAGGCAAGCTGAAGGCGATCGCGATCTCGAGCGCGAAGCGTTTCGCCGCGGCGCCGGACCTGCCGACCGTCGCGGAGTCGGGCGTGCCCGGATTCGAGACGGGCTCGTGGCAGGGGATCGTCGCGCCCGGGGGCACGCCGCCGGAAGTCGTGAAGAAGCTGCACGACACCGTGACCGCGATCCTCGCCACGCCCGAGATGAAGGAGAAGTTGATCGCTTCGGGCGCGGAAGTGCGCGCCTGGTCCTCCGAGCAGTTCGGCGCTTTCATTCGCGACGAGAAGGCGCGCTGGGCGAAAGTGGTGAAGGATTCGGGCGCGAAGTTCGATTGATCGCGTAGCGGCGGGCGAGCGTGAAGCATCGGGGGCATGCACGCATTGTCGCGCAAAGAAAAAGCCCCGCCGAAGCGGGGCTTTTTTTCTGCTGCGTGAGGCCGGACCTTACATGTCCATGTCGCCCATGCCGCCCATGCCGCCGCCGCCACCCATCTGCGGCTTGTCGTCCTTCGGCAGCTCCGCGACCATCGCATCGGTCGTAAGGATGAGCGCCGCGACCGAGGCCGCGTTCTGGAGCGCGTAGCGCGTCACCTTGGTGGGATCGAGAACGCCCATCGCCACCATGTCGCCGTACTCGCCGGTCTGGGCGTTGTAGCCGAAGTTGCCCTTGCCCTCGAGGACCTTGTTGATGACAACACTGGGCTCGTCACCCGCATTGCGCGCGATCTCGCGCATCGGCTGCTCGAGCGCCCTGACGACGATTTTCACGCCGGCGGCCTGGTCCTCGTTGTCGGTCTTGATCTTCGAGACCGCATCGCGGGCGCGCAAGAGCGCCACGCCGCCGCCGGGAACGATGCCTTCTTCCACCGCGGCGCGAGTCGCGTGCAGCGCGTCCTCGACACGGGCCTTCTTCTCCTTCATCTCGACTTCGGTCGCCGCACCCACCTTGATCACGGCAACGCCGCCGGCGAGTTTCGCAACGCGCTCCTGCAGCTTTTCCTTGTCGTAGTCGCTGGTGGCTTCCTCGACCTGCTTGCGGATCGATTCCACGCGCGCCTTGATGGTGTCTTCCTTGCCGGCGCCGTCGATGATGGTGGTGTTTTCCTTGCCGATCTCGACGCGCTTGGCGCGGCCGAGGTCCTTCAGCGTCACGTTCTCGAGCTTGAGGCCGAGCTCTTCGGCGATCACGGTGCCTCCGGAGAGGATCGCGATGTCTTCGAGCATGGCCTTGCGACGGTCGCCGAAGCCCGGAGCCTTCACCGCACAGGTCTTGAGGATCCCGCGCAGGTTGTTCACCACGAGGGTGGCGAGCGCTTCACCATCGATGTCTTCCGCGACGATGAGGAGCGGCCGTCCGGCCTTGGCGACCTGCTCGAGCACCGGCAGCAGGTCACGGATGTTCGAGACCTTCTTGTCGTGCAGCAGGATGAACGGGTCTTCCAGGAGGGCGACCTGCTTGTCCGGGTTGTTGATGAAGTACGGCGAGATGTAGCCGCGGTCGAACTGCATGCCCTCGACGAGATCGAGCTCGTTCTCGAGGCCCTTGCCGTCTTCCACGGTGATGACGCCTTCCTTGCCGACCTTGTCCATCGCTTCGGCGATGGTCTTGCCGATCTCCGGATCCGCGTTGGCCGAGATCGCTCCGACCTGGGCGATTTCCTTGGAGGTCGTGCACGGCTTGCTGATCTTCTTCAGCTCCTCGACGGCGGTGGCGACCGCCTTGTCGATGCCTCGCTTGAGATCCATCGGATTCATGCCGGCGGCGACGTACTTCATGCCTTCGGTCACGATCGACTGCGCGAGCACGGTCGCGGTGGTGGTGCCGTCACCGGCGACATCGGAAGTCTTGGAAGCGACTTCCTTCACCAGCTGCGCGCCCATGTTCTCGAACTTGTCCTTCAGCTCGATTTCCTTCGCGACCGACACGCCGTCCTTGGTGACGGTGGGGGCGCCGAAGGAGCGCTCGAGCACGACGTTGCGGCCTTTCGGGCCCAGGGTCACCTTGACCGCATCGGCCAGGATGTTGACGCCCGCGATCATGCGGCTGCGAGCGGCCTCTTTGAATTTGACGTCTTTGGCTGCCATGTTTGCTTCCTCTCGAATTCGTTGATCGGGCGCGTCAGTTGACGACGGCCATGATGTCTTCCTCGCGCATCACGAGCAGCTCGTCACCGTCGATCTTGACGGTGCTGCCCGAGTATTTGCCGAAGAGGACCTTGTCGCCGACCTTGACGTCGACCGGGCTGACCTTTCCATCGTCGTTCTTCTTGCCGGGGCCGACGGCCATCACTTCGCCCTGGTCGGGCTTCTCGGCGGCGGTGTCGGGAATGACGATTCCCGATGCGGTCTTACGCTCTTCTTCCAAGCGCTTGATGATCACGCGGTCATGCAGCGGACGCAGTTTCATTTGGGTTGACTCCTCTTTGGTCTCTGGGGCCTGGGCCCCGGTGGCATGGCTCAAGCGCGAGGCTCGAACCGGATTCTGGCGGG
>JADGRS010000403.1 GCA_017880705.1 Burkholderiales bacterium | reverse complement strand
AAATGAGCCTTGGCGCGGCCGCGCCCGGCACCAGCACCGCTCCAATCACGAGATCGGCCTGCAGCACCTCCGCCTCCACCGTCGCATCGGTGGAATACAGCGTCTTCACCGCCGAGCCGAAGCGCGCGTCGATGCGGCGCAGGGTCTCGAGCGAGCGGTCGAGCACGGTCACATCCGCGCCGAGTCCCGCGGCCATCTGCGCGGCGTTCACGCCGACCACGCCGCCGCCGAGGATCACGACCTTGGCGGGCGCGACGCCGGGAACGCCGGAAAGGAGCACGCCACGGCCCCCGTGGGATTTCTCCAGCGCGCTGGCGCCCGCCTGGATCGACATGCGGCCGGCGACTTCCGACATCGGCGCAAGCAGCGGCAAGGTTCCCGAGGCGGAGGTGACAGTCTCATAGGCGATGCAGATGGCGCGGCTCGCGAGCAGGTCCTTCGCCTGCGCGGGGTCCGGCGCGAGGTGCAGGTAGGTGAAGAGCACCTGGCCCTCGCGCAGCCGGCGGCGCTCGGCATCCTGCGGCTCCTTCACCTTGACGACCAGCGCGGCGACGGCGAACACCTCCTGGGCGGTTGCGACGATGGCCGCTCCGGCGGCGCGATAGGCCTCGTCGTCGAAGTCGATCGCGGCTCCCGCGCGCGTCTCGACACGCACCTCGTGTCCGTGGGCGACCAGCTCGCGCACCGATTGCGGCGTCAATCCCACGCGATATTCGTGGACCTTGGTTTCCTTTGGCACGCCGACGATCATTCTTGCCCTCCGCGCGGTTGGGACGAGACTACCAGCATAGGCAATCAGGCACGGCGGTTTGCGCCAAATCCCGGCCGCATGCCAGTCGAATCGGCTGTTATCCCGCCCCGAAACGGACGGAACTGTCGATTTGCGCAAAGGGCTTGTATCGCCCATGCCACGTGGCTAGCATCCCTTCACACGCCGCAATTCCCATTCGAATGAACGATCTCGCCGCATCACGCACATCGCCCATAATGGCGCGCATGGCAGAGCTCGCCCCCGAGATGCGGGATATCCGCCGCGACATCCATCGTCACCCTGAGCTCGCGTACGAGGAGAAGCGCACCGCGGCCATCGTCGCGGCGCGCCTTCGCGAATGGGGCATCGAGGTGCACGAAGGCATCGGCGGCACCGGCGTGGTCGGCGTGCTGGGCGCCGCGAAAACGGGCCGGCGCATCGGCCTTCGCGCCGACATGGACGCGCTGCCGATCCGCGAGGCGACAGGGCTGCCCTACGAGAGCATTCATCAAGGGCTTGCGCACAGCTGCGGTCACGACGGCCATACCGCCATGCTGCTTTGCGCTGCGCGCTATCTCGGCGAAATGCAGCGCATCGCCGGGCGCATTCACCTGATCTTCCAGCCCGCGGAGGAAGGCAAGGCCGGCGCGCGCGCCATGATCGAGGACGGGCTCTTCGAGCGCTTTCCCTGCGACGAGATCTACGCGCTGCACAACTGGCCCGGATTGCCCGCGGGCACCATCGCCACGCGTCCCGGCGCCATCATGGCGGCAGCCGACCGCATCGAGATCGAGGTGCGCGCCGCCGGCGGACACGCCGCAGAGCCGCACCGCTCGTCGGATGCGATCCTCTGCGCCGCGCAGATCGTGACGGCGGCGAATACCCTCGTTGCCCGGCGTATCGATCCCAACGCGACGGCGGTGCTCTCGCTCACGCGCATCTCCGGCGGAAGCTCCCACAACGTGATGCCCGCGGAAGTGACCCTCACCGGTACGGTGCGGACATTCGACCCCGCGGTGCAGGATCGCATCGAGCAGTCCCTGCGCGACCTGGTCGAGGGAACAGCGAAAGCCGCGGGCTGCCACGCGACGCTCGCCTACCATCGCTACTATCCCGCGACCGTAAACGATGCGGCGTGTGCGCGCCACGCGCTCGAGGCGGGCGAGGCGCTCTTCGGCCGCTCGATGCTCCTCGATGCGCCGGCGTTCACCTCCGAGGACTTCGCCTTCATGCTAAACGTGGTGCCCGGCGCGTACGTGTGGCTCGGCCAGTCCTCGCCGCAGCGCTGCGCGCCGCTGCACACACCCGCGTACGATTTCAATGACGAGGTGCTGCCGGTGGGCGCGGGACTGCTCGCCGCGCTCGCCGAGCGGCGCAGCGCCGCCTGACTACTTGATCACGAAGCGGGCGGTGGCGCGCCTTCTCGTCGCCGTGGGCGAGGGCGCCACCTGCGTGGAGGGCGGTGCCCGCGATGGCTACGGCGACCAGTTTCTCATGGGTCCATCTCGCTAAAGGCAAGCAGGATCACTCCGGCTCGTGCGGCAGCACGAAGGAGAGCGTGGCCAAGTGCTCGACGGTGTTGGTCTTGGACGGATCCTCCGGTTTCGTCTCGAAGATCGCCACGATCACGTTCAACCCCTGATTGCGCACCTTGATGGTGACGGTCCCGTCCTTGGCGGTCTTGACACCCTTCGCGTCCGGATCGTTGACCCAATCGGACATGACACGCGCGCCGGCGGCGGGCTTGCCCTCGAAGTACACCTTCAGCTTGATCGGCTGCCCCATCTTCTCCGGAATCGTGGCGCCCACCGGCACGACCTGGAGCCTTTGCTTGGGCAACAACGGGACGGGCTTGGTCAGCTTTCCGCGGATGTTCACGCCGTACTTGTAGTTCTTCTCGCTCACGAGGGCATTGGGCACCTCGTCCTTCCCCTTCTCGTACCACTCGCCATCCGGCGCCTTGCTCCACGTGCCGTAATCCATGGTCGCGGCGAGAAAGGTGGGATTGGCCGAGACGTCGACCAGCACGATCGGCGGCGTAGGCGTGAGCTTGCTCGGGACTTCCTTGCCGTCGGCGTCGTAGGCGGCGAAGCTCGTCACCTTCGGCATGCGCTTCACCATGTCGAGGTCGTCGGCGCCGACGCCGAAGATCATCGCGTATTGCCTGCCTCGCTCGGCGAACCAGAAGCCGTGGGCGCCGGCCGCGGTGGCGCCGGTCAATCCGATTGTCGCTGCGACGATGAGCCGGGTGAGGTTCTTCATGGGACTCCTTGCGATGGATTGAATGACAGGATTCATGCGGTCTCGTACCCGAGCACGGTCTTGGTCTCCAGGTACTCCTCCAGGCCGGCCACGCCATACTCGCGGCCATTTCCGGACTGCTTGTAGCCGCCGAAGGCCGCGAACGGGCTCCATTCGGGATAGTTGATGTGCACCTGCCCCGCGCGGATGCGGGCGGCGACGCGGCGCGC
>JADGRS010000402.1 GCA_017880705.1 Burkholderiales bacterium | reverse complement strand
CGGCGCGCTGCATTTACCCGCCCGCGAGCGTCCCGGGCCGCCGTGCGCCGAGCGCGGCGAGCCCGACGGAGGCGAGCGCCGCCTGCGCGCGCTCGGCGCGCTCGGCCGAGCGAACGCCCAGAAGCGCGAGCGGCAACGCCACGTTCTGCTCGACGGTGAGGTAGGGGAGCAGGTGAAAGGCCTGGAACACGAACCCCACGTGATGGCGGCGCCACAGCGCGAGGCCGTCATCGTCGCCGTAGTCGAGGGGCTTTCCGTCAAGTCGTACCTCGCCCCGCTCGGGACGATCGAGGCCGGCGACGATGTTGAGAAGCGTCGACTTGCCCGACCCGGATTCGCCGACGATCGCCACCCACTCTCCGGCGGCAACGGCGAGGTCGATCGAGTCGAGGAGCGGCGCGGCCGGCCCGAACGACTTCGCGAGCCCGCGGACTTCGAGCATCCTGCGCTAGGTCGTGTAGGCGAGCACGCCGAGGATCGCCCCGCCGAGGGCGGAGAACGCGGCGCCGACAAGGAGCCAGCGTTTCTGGGTGAGGACCGTGATCGACGCGAGCGCGATCGCGATCTGCAGCAGCGTCATCGAGATCGCGAGGTAGTGGTGGGGATGCAGCGCATGGTCGCTCATCTCGGTGAAGCGCTTGGACTTCGCCTCGTGCTCCCGCGCCGTCTTCTCGATGTCCTTCTTCTCGCCCGCGTAGCGCTTGGCCTCGGACTGGTAGAACTCGACCTTCTTCGGGTCGGCGTTGATCGCCGCGGCGAGCTCGGCGAGGTTCTGCTTCATGCTCTTCGCCTGGTAGAAGTTCCATTGGTCCGAGGCTTCGGCGCGCTCGAGCACGGCCTCGTTCTTGAAGAGGAGCGCATTGTTCTGCGTGTCGCCGCCGAAGAAGCTCACGATCGCGCCGACGGTGGCGAGCACCGCGGTGAAGATCGCTACCTGTTGCCCCAGCCCCGGCTTGTGCCCCTCGTGCTCGACAGCGTGATCGTGCGGACCGTGCACGTGTATCCCATGCTCAGACATTTGCCTGCCTTATTGTGGTCGTGATGTCGATGGCGTTGAGCGGCGTCGCTTCTCGTCCGCTCCAACGCCGTTCCCGCTGCCCCGAGATGCCCTACTGACCGCTGATGTAGTGCTCCAGCTGCTCGATGGTGAAGTCCTGGTCGGCGATGATGTCGCTCACGATGTCGCGGATCGAGACCATTCCGACGACGCGCCCTTCCTCGACCACGGGCAGGTGGCGGATGTTCTTCTCGCTCATGAGCTGCATGCATTCGCGCGTGCGCGTGCGCGGCGTCACGACGATCACGTTGGGCGTCATGATCTCCTCGACGCGCGTGGTATCCGAGGCGCGGCCCTTGAGGATCACCTTGCGCGTGTAGTCGCGCTCCGAGAAGATCCCCGCGAGGCGGTCGCTCTCAATCACGATGGCGGCGCCGATATCCTCGGCGGCAAGGATCTTGATCGCCTCGAGCACGCTTTGGGTCGGGCCCACCGATACGACGCGGGCCGGCTTGATCCTGAGAAGTTCGGCAACGGTTTTCATCCTGGTGCCTCCTTTCGCCATGATTGTGCGCCTCTCACTCGGTCACATGTTCGGGTAATTCGGACCGCCTCCGCCTTCGGGGGCGACCCACACGATGTTCTGCTTCGGGTCCTTGATGTCGCACGTCTTGCAGTGCACGCAGTTCTGCGCGTTGATCTGCAGGCGCTCGGCGCCTGCGTCTCCCACGAATTCGTACACTCCAGCAGGACAGTAGCGCGACTCGGGGCCCGCGTAAACATGCAGGTTCACGGCCACCGGAATCGACGCGTCCTTGAGCGTCAGGTGCGCCGGCTGGTCCTCCTCGTGATTGGTATTCGAAACAAAAACGGAGGACAGCCGGTCGAAGGTGAGCACGCCGTCGGGCTTTGGATACTCGATCGGGCTGAAGCCCTCCTTGGGCTGGAGCTTCTCGTGATCGGCACCTTCGTGCCTCAAGGTCCACGGCGCGTTGCCCCTGAAGACCACCTGGTCGACGCCGACCATCAGCGTTCCGGCATAGAGTCCCTTCGACATCCACGGCTTGAAGTTGCGCGCGCGATGCAGCTCCTCGCGGAGCCAGCTCGTTTCGAACGACTCGGGATAGCGCGCGAGCTCGTCGCCCTCGCGTCCCGCGGCGAGCGCCTCGAATGCCGCTTCGGCGGCAAGCATTCCCGACTTGATCGCGCCGTGCGTGCCCTTGATGCGCGACGCGTTGAGGAATCCCGCGTCGTCGCCCACGAGCGCTCCCCCCGGGAACGTGAGCTTCGGCAGCGATTGCAGCCCTCCCGCAGCGATGGCGCGCGCGCCGTACGAGATGCGCCGCCCGCCCTCGAAGAAACCGCGGATCGCGCGATGGGTCTTGTAGCGCTGGAACTCCTCGAAGGGATGAAGGTAGGGATTGCGGTAGCCGAGGCCCACGACGAATCCCACCGCGACCTGGTTTCCCTCGAGGTGGTAGAGGAACGAGCCGCCGTACGTGTCGCTCTCCAGCGGCCACCCCGCGGTGTGCACCACGAGTCCCGGGACGTGCTTCTCCGGCTTCACTTCCCAGAGCTCCTTCAGGCCGATGCCGTAGACCTGCGGATCGCGGCCCTCGCGCAACTTGTAGCGCGCTTCGAGCTGCCGGCCGAGGTGGCCGCGGCAGCCTTCGGCGAAGATGGTGTATTTCGCGTGCAGGTCGATGCCGGGTTGGAAGCGTTCCGTGCGCTCGCCGTTCTTGCCGATGCCCATGTCCCCGGTCGCGACACCGCGGACGCGCCCGTCATCCGTGAAGAGGACTTTCGCCGCGGCGAAACCCGGATAGATCTCGACGCCCGCGGCTTCGGCCTGCGTCGCGAGCCAGCGACAGACGTTGCCCAGGCTCGCGATGTAGTTGCCGTGGTTCTTGAAGCACGCGGGCAGCATCCACTCGGGCACCTGGCGGGAGCCCTCCCGGGTGAGAAAGAGGAAGCGATCCTCGGTGACGGGCTGGTTCAAGGGCGCGCCGTCCTCCTTCCACGCCGGCAGGAGCTCGCTCAATGCGCGCGGATCGATCACCGCGCCCGAGAGGATATGAGCGCCGACTTCCGAGCCTTTCTCCACCACGCAGACGCTGAATTCCTTGCCGCCCTCGGCCGCGAGCTGGCGCAGGCGGATCGCGGCGGCGAGGCCCGCGGGGCCGGCGCCGACCACGACCACGTCGTAGGTCATCGATTCGCGTTCG